>NZ_LIRG01000799.1 GCF_001419695.1 Streptomyces prasinopilosus | reverse complement strand
CGGTGTCTGCCGCCGGACCCGGCACGAAGTCGTCCCGGGCACAGATACCCGTGCGGGAGGAGCGTCATCCCGGCACGGGCCGTCGTCCGGCGCGGTCCGCCGGGCGTGCGCGTCACTCTACGGCGTGATCCCGTCCGGACGGGAACCAGTCCGCGGGCCCGCGGCATCTGCCCGGAACGTCCCCCTACCCGTACGGAAGACCCGTCTGGCAGGCTGCGTTCATGACTGCGCGCGCCTCCGACCGGGCCCGTTACGAACGGGCCACCGCCCATCTCGACGCCCCGCTCGCGATCGTGGATCTGGACGCCTTCGACGCCAACGCGGACGACCTGCTCCGCCGCGCGGGCGGAAAGCCGGTCCGGGTGGCGAGCAAGTCCGTGCGCTGCCGCGCCCTGCTCGAACGGGTGCTCGCCAGGGACGGTTTCGAGGGCGTCATGTCGTTCACCCTCGCCGAGTCCCTGTGGCTGGCCCGCTCCGGTTTCGACGACGTCCTGCTCGCCTACCCCTCCGCCGACCGCTCGGGTTACGCCGAGCTGGCCGCCGATCCCAAGCTCGCCGCCGCCGTCACCGTCATGGTCGACGACCCGGCCCAGCTGGACCTGATCGACGCCGCGCGGGCCGGCGGCCGCGAGGTGGTGCGGGTCTGTCTGGAGCTGGACACCTCGCTGCGGCTGCTCGGCGGCCGGGTGCGGGTCGGGGCCCGGCGGTCCCCGCTCCACTCCCCCGCCCAGGTCGCCGAGACGGCCCGCGCGGTGGCCCGGCGCCCCGGGTTCCAGGTCGTGGGGATCATGGCGTACGAGGGTCATGTCGCGGGGGTGGGCGACGCGGTGGCGGGGCGGCCGCTGCGGTCCCGGGCCGTGCGGCTGATGCAGACCGCCGCCCGGCGGGAGCTGGCCGCGCGGCGGGCGGCGGTGGTGCGGGCGGTGCGGGAGGTCGTGCCGGAGCTGGAGTTCGTCAACGGCGGCGGTACGGGCAGCGTGCAGCACACGGCCGGCGAGGACGCGGTCACCGAGATCGCGGCGGGTTCGGGGCTGTACGTACCGCGGCTGTTCGACCACTACACGTCGTTCACCGGGCGTCCGGCGGCGCTCTTCGCCCTGCCCGTCGTGCGGCGGCCGGGCGTGGGCGTGGTCACGGTGCTCGGCGGTGGGTATCCGGCCTCCGGCGCGGCCGGCGCCGACCGGCTGCCGGTGCCCTGCCTGCCCGCGGGGCTGCGCTACGACCCCCAGGAGGGGGCCGGCGAGGTGCAGACGCCGTTGCTGGGCCCGCCGGCCGACGATCTGCTGATCGGGGACAAGGTGTGGTTCCGGCACGCCAAGGCGGGCGAGCTGTGCGAGCGGTTCGACGCGCTGCGGCTGATCGAGGGCGACGCGGTGACGGACACCGTACCGACGTACCGCGGCGAGGGCATGACGTTCCTCTAGGACCGGTCCGGGGCGGGGCGGGGGGCGAGGCTGTCGCCCACGCCGCCGCCCGGGTCGGCGTCGCCGGCCGCGCGGATGCCCCGGGTGATGCGGTCCATGTCGGCGAGGGGCGGTGCGCCCTCGCCCGCCTCGAAGACGTAGCGGACGACGACCGGGGCCCCGGTGCCGACCGTGGAGGGGAAGACCATCGACTGCACGTACCCGCCGGGGCCCTCGCCGGTCGTCACCCGCCAGCGGACGAGGTACCCGGCACGGCCCGCCACCGCGACCGGGCCGGACTTCACGACCCGGTGGGACTCGATGCCGCCGTAGGGCTCCTGGCCGAGGGCGTCCTCCTCGAAGGCCTCCTCGGCCGCGTCGGAGACGTCCTCCTCGGCGAGCGGTTCGGGAGAGGTCTCGTCGGTCGCGGTCACCGTGCGGGACACGACGAGGCCGTGGCGGCAGACGCTGCCCTCACCCGGGCAGGCGTGGGTGCCGGGGGTGGTCATGACGACGTCGTCCTGGCTGACGTGCTCCGGCCGCACCCAGCCGTCGAGGAGCGGGAAGGTGATGCCGTTGAGCTGGTCCTCGACGACGTCCGGGGCGCCGGCGGAGGGTCCGGACGCGGATTCCGGGAGGGTTCCGGACGGGGTGGGGCCGGTGCCGTCCGGTGCGGGGGCGGAGGGTGCGGCGGTCGGGCCGGTCCGGGGCTCCGGGTCGCCGTCGCCGCCCAGCAGCACCGTGCCGGTGACGGCCGCGGCGACGAGCACGGCCGCCGCCGCGGCGAGGGCGCTCACCCGGGTACGGCCGCCGGAGGCGCCGGGCGCCGGCGGCACCGGCCCGCCGGGAGTCCCGGGGGTGCGCCGGTGCTCGGTCCAGGCCGTGCCGTCCCACCAGCGTTCCAGGTGGGGGGCGTGCGGGTCGGGGTACCAGCCGGGTGCGGGTGTCATGCTCATCCGGGCACTGTAGGGCGAGCGTCCGCGGGACCCTAGAGGGGCGTGACGTACGCCCCCGAGATGCCCCCGTCCACGAGGAAGTCGGTGGCGTTGACGAAGGAGGAGTCGTCGCTGGCCAGGAAGGCGACGGCGGCGGCGATCTCCTCGGCCTCGGCGAACCGGCCGAGCGGGACGTGCACGAGCCGGCGGGCGGCGCGCTCCGGGTCCGCGGCGAACAGTTCCCGCAGCAGCGGGGTGTTCACCGGACCGGGGCAGAGCGCGTTGACGCGGATGCCCTCGCGGGCGAACTGCACCCCGAGTTCACGGGACATGGCGAGGACGCCGCCCTTGGAGGCGGTGTAGGAGATCTGGCTGGTGGCCGCGCCCATCCGGGCCACGAAGGACGCGGTGTTGATGATGGAGCCCTTGCCCTGCCGGCGCATGTAGGGGATCGCGGCCTTGCAGCACAGGTAGACGGAGGTGAGGTTGACCTCCTGGACGCGTTTCCAGGCGTCGAGCCCGGTCTCCAGGATGGAGTCGTCGTCGGGCGGGGAGACGCCGGCGTTGTTGAAGGCGATGTCGACGCCGCCGTAGGTCTCGTAGGCCGCCCCGAACAGGGCCTCGACCTGTTCGGGGTCGGTGACGTCGACGTGCACGAAGAGGCCGCCGGTCTCCTCGGCGGCCGCCTTGCCGCGCACCGCGTCCACGTCGCCGCAGACGACCCGGGCGCCCTCGGAGGCGAGCCGGCGGGCGGTGGCCAGGCCGATGCCGCTGCCGGCCCCGGTGACGACGGCGCTGCGGCCGGCCAGGCGGCGGCAGACGATGTCCTCGGTCGCTTCGCTCACTGTGCGGTGCCCTCCGTGCTCGACGGGACGGTGCTGATGAAGACGTTCTTGGTCTCGGTGAAGGCGGCCAGGGCGTCCGGGCCGAGTTCCCGGCCGAGACCGGACTGCTTGAACCCTCCGAAGGGGGTCCAGTAGCGGACGCCGGCATGGGAGTTGACGGACAGGTTCCCGGCGCGGACGGCTGCCGAGACCCGCAGGGCGCGGCCGGCGTCCCGGGTCCAGACCGAGCCGGCCAGGCCGTAGTCGGTGGCGTTGGCCAGGCGGATCGCGTCGGCCTCGTCCTCGAAGGGCAGGACGACGGCGACGGGCCCGAAGACCTCCTCGACGGCCGCGCGCGCCTGCGGGCCGACGCCGGTGAGGACGGTGGGCGGGAACCAGAAGCCGGGTCCGCCCTCGGGCGCCCTGCCCCGGATGCCCTCGGCGTCGTCGGGGACGTAGGAGCGGACCCGGTCCAGCTGGGTCCGGGAGATCAGCGGGCCCATGTCGGTCCGCTCGTCGGCCGGGTCGCCGACCAGGACGGACTCGATCGCGGGGGCGAGGAGGTCGAGGAAGCGGTCGTACGCCGGGCGCTGGACGAGGATGCGGGTGCGGGCGCAGCAGTCCTGGCCCGCGTTGTCCAGGAAGGACATCGGGGCGGCGGCCGCGGCGGTCTCCAGGTCGGCGTCGGCGAAGACGATGTTGGGGCTCTTGCCGCCGAGTTCGAGGGTGACCGGCTTGAGGAGCGCCGCGCCCTTGGCCGCCACCCGCCGGCCCACGGCGGTCGACCCGGTGAACACGATCTTGGAGACGCCCGGGTGGGCGACGAGCGCGTCGCCCGCGACCGGACCGTGGCCGGGGAGCACCTGGAACAGGCCCTCGGGGAGGCCCGCCTGCAGGGCGAGCCGGGCCAGGCGCAGTGCGGTGAGCGGGGTCGTCTCGGCGGGTTTGAGGAGGACCGCGTTGCCCGCCGCGAGGGCCGGTGCCGTGCCCCAGGCCGCGATCGGCATCGGGAAGTTCCAGGGCGCGATGACGCCGACGACGCCGAGTGGTTCGAGGAACGTCACGTCCAGGCCGCCGGCGACCGGGATCTGCCGGCCGGTGAGCCGCTCCACTCCCCCGGCGGCGTAGTCGAGCAGGTCCCGGACGTTTCCGGCCTCCCAGCGCGCGTTGCCGAGGGTGTGCCCGGCTTCCTCGACCTCGATGCGGGCCAGTTCCTCCCGGTGCCCGTCGACGACGGCGGCGAAGCGGCGCAGCATCCGGGCGCGGTCGCCGGGGGCGAGGGCGGCCCAGGTCCGCTGCGCCCGCGCGGCCGCCGCGACGGCGGTGTCGACGTCGGTCGCGGAGGCGGCGGGGACGGTGGCGACGACCTCTTCGGTGGCGGGGTTCAGCACGCGCAGGTCGCCGGGCGGGGGTGCTTCGCCGGGTGGAGGCGCTTCGCAGGGCGAGGTGCCGGGCGGGAGCGGTGCGCCGGGCAGGGGCGGTGCGTCGGGCGGCAACGGGGCCTCACATGCGTTCGAAGGAGCGGCGCAGCTCCCAGTCGGTGACCGCGGCGTCGTAGGCGTCCACCTCGACCCGTGCCATGTTGCGGTAGTGCGCGACGACCTCGTCGCCGAAGGCGGCCTTCGCGAGGGTGCTGTTCTCCCACAGCTCGGCGGCTTCCCGCAGCGTGGTGGGGACGTGCTCGTAGCCGGCGGAGTAGGCGTTGCCCCGGCAGGGCTCGGGGGGTTCCAGGCCGTGCTCGACGCCGTGCAGCCCGGCCGCGACCATGCCCGCCACGGCGAGGTAGGGGTTGACGTCGCCGCCGGGCAGCCGGTTCTCGAAGCGCAGGGAACGGCCGTGGCCGACGACGCGCAGGGCGCAGGTGCGGTTGTCGTGTCCCCAGGCGACGGCGGTCGGCGCGAAGGAGCCCGGCTGGAACCGCTTGTAGGAGTTGATGTGCGGGGCGTAGAGCAGGGAGAACTCGCGGAGCGCGACGAGCTGTCCGGCGAGGAAGTGCCGCATGACGTCCGACATGGCGTCCGGGTCCTGGCCGGAGCCCGGCATGGCGCCGGCGCCGTCGGGGGCGGCGAGGGAGAGGTGGATGTGGCAGGAGTTGCCCTCGCGTTCGTCGTACTTGGCCATGAAGGTGATCGACACGCCCTCCTGTGCGGCGATCTCCTTGGCGCCGGTCTTGTAGACGGCGTGCTGGTCGCAGGTGACCAGGGCCTCGTCGTAGCGGAAGGTGATCTCGTGCTGGCCGGGGTTGCACTCGCCCTTGGCGGACTCGACGGTGAGGCCGGCGGCGGCCATCTCGTTGCGGATGCGGCGCAGCAGGGGTTCGATCCGGCCGGTGCCGAGCACCGAGTAGTCGACGTTGTACCGGTTGGCCGGGGTGAGTCCGCGGTAGCCGGCGTCCCAGGCCTGTTCGTAGGTGTCCCGGAAGACGATGAACTCCAGCTCGGTGCCGACCCGGGCGGTGTAGCCGAGTCCGGCCAGGCGCTCGAGCTGGCGGCGCAGGATCTGGCGGGGGGCGGCGACGACCGGGGAGCCGTCGGCCCAGGCCAGGTCCGCGACGACCAGGGCGGTGCCCTCGTTCCACGGCGTGCGGCGGAGCGTGTCGAGGTCGGGGAACATGGCGAAGTCGCCGTAGCCGTTCTCCCAGGAGGACATGGCGTAGCCGTCGACGGTGTTCATGTCGGCGTCGACGGCTACGCCATGT
>NZ_LIRG01000798.1 GCF_001419695.1 Streptomyces prasinopilosus | reverse complement strand
CCATGATCGTCCTCGGCTGCACGCTCCCCGCCGCCTCAGCTTCCGGCGAGGAGCGTGCAGCCGAGGACGATCATGGTGGCGGCGACCAGTCCGTCCAGGACCCGCCAGGCGGTGGGGCGGGCGAGGAGCCGGCTCAGCAGCCGGGCGCCGAAGCCGAGGGCGGCGAACCAGCAGAGGCTGGCCAGTACCGCGCCGAGCCCGAACGTCCAGCGCAGCGGTCCGTGGTCGGCGGCCACGGAGCCCAGCAGGAACACGGTGTCGAGGTAGACGTGCGGGTTGAGCCAGGTCATCGCCNNACGCTCCACCGAGCCGGCCGACCGCGGTCAGCGCGCCGGGCCAGGCCACGACCAGCGCGCCGACCCCGCCGACGCCCAGGGCGATGAGCAGCGCGTCGGACACCGCGCAGATGCCCACCACGGCGAGCACCGCCTCGCGGCGGACGCCCTGGCGCAGGACGAAGGCGTTCTGGGCTCCGATGGCGACGATCAGGGAGAGGCCGGTGCCGAATCCGGCGGCGGCGGTGGTCAGGGCGACGGTCATGCCCAGGACGCTAGAGGCCGTCTCCCGCTGCAGTACAGCTAATGATTCTTACGTATCCTTAGCCGGTGTGATGGAAGACCTCCCCCTGGACCAGGTGCGGACCCTGCTCGCCGTGGTGGACGGGGGCACCTTCGACGCGGCGGCCGCCGCCCTCCACGTGACGCCCTCCGCGGTGAGCCAGCGCGTGAAGGCGCTGGAGCAGCGCACCGGGCGGGTGCTGCTGCTGCGGGCCCGCCCGGTGCGGCCGACCGAGTCGGGCGAGGTGCTGGTGCGGCTGGCCCGCCAGGTGGCCCGGCTGGAGCGGGACGCGTACGCGGAGCTGGGACTGAGCTCGGCCGGGGAGCCGACCCGGGTGTCGGTGGCGGTGAACGCGGACTCGCTGGCGACCTGGTTCCTCGGGGCCCTCACCCGCGTCCCGGCCGAACTGCGCCTCTGCTTCGAACTGCGCCGCGAGGACGAGTCCCACACCGCCGCGCTGCTGCGGGAGGGGGCGGTGATGGCCGCGGTGACCTCCTCGCCGGACGCGGTGCCGGGCTGTTCCGTACGGCTGCTGGGACGGATGCGCTATCTCCCCGCGGCCAGCCCGGAGTTCGCCGCGCGGTACCTCGCCGGGCCGCTGGAGGAGACGCTGCCGCGGGCGCCCGTGGTGACCTTCGACCGGCGGGACGACTTCCAGGACGCCTTCGTCCGCCGGCTCACCCGCGGCCGCACCGGGGCGAGTACGGGCCGGCACCTCATTCCGGCCTCGGAGGGGTTCGCCGAGGCGGTCGCCGCGGGCCTGGGCTGGGGCATGGTCCCCGAGACGCAGGCCGGCCCCCTGCTGCGGGCCGGCCGGCTCACCGTCTTCGCCCCGGGCCGCGCGGCCGACGCCGCCCTGTACTGGCAGCAGTGGAAGCTGGATTCCCCGGCCCTGGCCGCGGTGGCCGAGGCGGTGGCGGCAACTGCGGCGACCGCACTGCGCAGTTGAGGGGCCGTCTCACCGTCGGGACTCCGTCGTGCCCGTCGCCGGCCGGTGAGGTCCGCGGCGACGCGTACGGCCGAGGCCGTTGTTTCATCGCGTGCCGGCAGGTGACCCGTAACGGAGCACGGCACCCCAGGGGTGCGCATCCACTGTGAATCAGGTGATCTCCCATGGACGACTGGCGGACCCGCGCGGCTTGCCGGGACGAGGACCCCGACCTCTTCTTCCCGATCGGGACCTCCGGCCCGGCCCTTTTCCAGACGGAGCAGGCGAAGACGGTGTGCCGACGCTGTCCCGTGCAACGACAGTGCCTCGACTGGGCGTTGGAGACGGGACAGTCCCTCGGCGTGTGGGGCGGCACGAGTGAGACGGAGCGGCGCGCGCTGAAGCGGCGCCTGAAGGCGCGACGCGCCTGAGACGGCACCGTGTGCCGTCCCGCCCGTCCGCCGTTCCGCCCGCCGTGCCCGTCGCGGCGGGCGCCGAACTCCCCGGCCCCGCGAGGGATCCGGTCACGCGGGGACGGGTGGTTGCGGTGACCGCGACCGGAGGCCGGCCGCACCGAGGTGACGGTCCGCCTCCTCCACGACCGGCACGGCTGAGCCGCCCGCCGCTCCGGCGGGCGGCAGCCGTGTCCCCCCGGCGGCCCGCCCTGACCGGTTACGCCGCCTGCCGCGCCGCCGCCCGGCCCGCCGCACGGCCCGAGAAGAGGCAGCCGCCGAGGAAGGTGCCCTCCAGCGCGTTGTAGCCGTGGACGCCTCCGCCGCCGAAGCCCGCGACCTCGCCCGCCGCGTACAGTCCCCCGATCGGCCTGCCCTCGCCGTCCAGCGCGCGGGAGTCGAGGTCGGTCTGGATGCCGCCGAGGGTCTTGCGGGTGAGGACGTGCAGCTTGACGCCGATCAGCGGGCCGGCCGCGGGGTCGAGGATGCGGTGCGGGACGGCCACGCGGCCGAGGCGGTCGCCCATGTAGCGGCGGGCGTTGCGGATGCCCTGCACCTGGGCGTCCTTGCTGAAGGAGTGGCCGAGCTGCCGGTCGCGGGCCTCGATCTGGCGCCGGACGGCGGCCGCGTCGAGGAGCGGCTCGTCGGTGAGGGCGTTCATCCGCTCGACGAGCTGCTCCAGGGTCGGGGCGGTCACGAAGTCCGCGCCCTCGCGCAGGAAGGCGTCGACCGGGCCGGGGGCGCCCTTGCCCAGGACGCGTTCGCGCAGGAACCCGGCCCGGTCCTTGGCGGTGATGTCGGGGTTCTGCTCCGACCCCGACAGCGCGAACTCCTTCTCGACGATCCTCCGGGTGAGGATGAACCAGGAGTGGTCGTGGCCGGCGATGTCCTCGGTGGTGCGCAGGTGCCTGAGCGTGCCCAGGGTGTCGTAGCCGGGCAGGCAGGGCTCGGGCAGCCGGCGGCCGAGGGCGTCGAACCACATCGAGGACGGTCCGGGCAGGATGCGGATACCGTGACCGTGCCAGACCGGGTCCCAGTTGCGCACGCCCTCGGTGTAGTGCCACATCCGGTCCCGGTTGACCAGGCGCGCGCCCGCGCGTTCGCTGATGCCGAGCATCCGCCCGTCCACGTGGGCGGGGACCCCGGTGACCATCCGCCGGGGCGGGGTGCCGAGCCGCTCGGGCCAGTGGCGGCGGACGGTGTCGTGGTCGGCGCCGATGCCGCCGCTGGTGACGATCACGGCCTGGGCGGTGAGTTCGAAGTCGCCGGTGGTCTCGCGGCTGGAGGCGACACCGCGCGGGGCGTCGTCCGGGGCCAGGACCGCGCCCCGCACTCCGCTCACGGCGCCTTCCCGGACGACGAGTTCGTCGACCCGGTGCCGGTGGTGGAAGGTGAGCAGACCGTCGCGCGAGGCCTGCCGCGCGTGGCGGACGAAGGGCTCGACGACGCCGGTGCCGGTGCCCCAGGCGATGTGGAAGCGGGGCACGCTGTTGCCGTGCCCGTTCGCGCGCAGGTCGCCGCGCTCGGCCCAACCGACGGTGGGCAGGAAGGAGATGCCGTGCCCGGTCAGCCAGGACCGCTTCTCCCCCGCCGCCCATTCGACGTAAGCGCGCGCCCAGCGCACCGCCCAGGTGTCCTCGTCCTCGAGCCGGTCGAACCCGGCGCTGCCCTGCCAGTCGCTCCAGGCCAGGTCGAAGGAGTCCTTGACGCCGAGGCGCCGCTGCTCCGGGGAGCCGACGAGGAACAGCCCTCCGAAGGACCAGAAGGCCTGTCCGCCGAGGTTGGCGGCGTTCTCCTGGTCGACGAGGGCGACCCTGCGGCCCCGGCTGGTCAGTTCATGGGCGGCGACCAGGCCCGCGAGACCCGCTCCGACGACGATGACGTCGGCATCCATGGCGAGAAGTCCCTTCCTCATCCGCGCCGGTGCGCGGCCGGTTCGGCGCTGCCGTCGGTCAGCAGCGCGGTCAGCAGTTGCTTCAGCCAGGCGCGGGCGTGCTCGACGTCCCCGTCCAGCATCAGTTGGACGGTGACTCCGTCGTACGCGGCGACCACGGCGTGCGCGGCGCTCTCGACGGTGCCGAGGACGGCGGGCAGTTCGGTGTGGCCGCGCGCCCGGCCCAGGTGGTCCGCGAGGGCGCGGCGCAGCCCGGCGCGGTGTTCCAGCAGGGTGCGGGAGACGTCCGGGTCCCGGGCGGCGCGCACCAGGAAGTCGGTCTTCACCAGCAGCCAGTCCCGGTCGAGCAGCAGTACCCCGGTGACGCGGTCCACGGT
>NZ_LIRG01000797.1 GCF_001419695.1 Streptomyces prasinopilosus | reverse complement strand
CCCGGACTTCCCGCGCGGGCCGACGAGGGTGAAGGGGCCGCCGTACTCCGCGCACAGGTGCTGCCACAGCCGGTAGCGCCAGGTGTGTTCACCCGCGCTCCCGATGGTCATCGAGTCGCCGACGGGCATGAACCTGAGCATCCGGTCATCATCCTCGATCGGCCCGGTCACCGCGATGTGAGCCCGACCACCTGCCGTGAACTGCCGGGCGCAATGGCACTCTTGGGTCATGCGCCGACCCCTCGCCCCGCTCGCCGCGGCCACCGCCGTCCTGTTCGCCGCTCCGGCCCTGCTCGTGGGCGCGCTCGGTGCGCCCGCCGCGGCCGCCGGCGGCGACGACGCGGGTACCGGGAACGACTCCTTCACGATCCAGGACCCGCGGATCACCGAGTCCAGCGGGCTCGCCGCCTCCCGGCTCCACCCGGGCGTCTACTGGACCCACAACGACAGCGACGACGGCCCCTACCTCTACGCCGTCGACAGCGCGACCGGCGAGACCGTCGCCCGGGTGACCCTCACCGGGATCGGCACCCCCCGGGACGTCGAGGCGATCTCCATCGGGCCGGGCGACCGAATCTTCGTCGGGGACATCGGCGACAACCTCGACGGCACCTGGCCCCACGTGTGGATCTACGAACTGCCCGAGCCGAGGGAACTGCGGGACCAGACCGTGCGGGCCACGCAGTACGTCGTGACGTACTCCGACGGGGCCCGCGACGCCGAGTCCCTCGTCGTGCACCCGAAGACCGGACGCGTCTACATCGTCGACAAGAAGGAGGAGGGCGGGCACCTCTACGAGGGGCCCGAGAAGCTCTCCGCCTCGGGCGGCAACGTCTTCCGGCCGATCGCCCCCGTCGACCTGTGGGCCACCGACGCCGCCTTCTCGCCCGACGGCCGGCGGCTCGCCGTCCGCTCGTACTTCGGCGGCATCCAGTACAAGTGGGACGACGCGACGGACGGGAAGATCGAGCGCGAGGGGCGGCTCGGCGTGCCGCTCGCGGGGCAGGGCGAGTCCGTCAGCTACTCGGCCGACGGCTCCCGGCTGATGTACGGGAGCGAGGGCGAGCAGAGCCCGGTCGAGGCCCGGGAGGTGCCCGGGGGCGGCGGTGCCGGTGACGGGGGCGGCAAGGGCGGTGAGCCGTCCGGGGACGACGGCTCGGCCGCCGGTGAGGACGGGGACGGGATCGGCGGGGACGGGCTCGGGGCCGGCGTGATCGGTGTGGTCGTCGTGGGGGCCGCGCTGCTCGGACTACGCCGGCTGTTCCGGCGGGGCTGAGCGGTCCGGTCCCACCGGGCGGTCCGGGTCGGCCGGGCGGTCCGGGTCGGCCGGGCGGTCCGGCCCCATCGGGTGGTCCGAGTGGTCCGGTCCGGCCGCGGGGGCGGGGACGGACGGTGAGGCGGACGCCGGGGCGGTCTTCGCGGCGCGGGCGGTCACGAACACCTCCAGGCCGTCCAGGATGCGTTGCAGTCCGAACTCGAAGTGGTCGAAGTCGAAGCTGAACGTGTCCTCGGCGAGGGAGGCCAGGACGGGGTAGCGCCCGCTGAGGACGGCCTTCTCCAGGACCGGCTGCTGGGCCTCCCAGAACTCCGTGTCCGTCAGCCCGGAGGTGCGCTCGGCCTCCTGCTGGTAGAGCTGGGTGCGGGCCGCGCCGACGACGTACCCCTCGATCATGGTGATCGCCGACAGCAGCTCGGGATCGCTCAGGCCCATCGGCCTGATCCGGGACATCACCTTCTCCAGGCCGTCGAGCGCGCCCGGGCCGAGGAGCGGGCGGGTCTGGTTGACCTCCAGCAGCCAGGGGTGGCGGCGGTACAGGGCGAGCGTGCCGCGCCCCAGGACCTCCAGGGTCGAGCGCCAGTGACCGTCGCCGAAGCCGCCGGGGTCCTCGAAGACGCGCTGGACGCGGTCCAGCATCAGGTCGAGCAGCTCGGCCTTGCCGGGCACGTAGCGGTACAGGGACATCGTGCCGGTGCCCAGTTCCGTGGCGATCCGGCGCATCGAGAGGGCGCCGAGCCCCTCCCGGTCCGCGAGTGCGACGGCGGCCTCCACGATCCGCTCCAGCGTCAGGCCCGGTTTCGGCCCGCGGCTCGGCCGCCGGCCCGTGCCCCACAGCAGGTCGAGGGTGCGGGTGATGTCACCGCTCCCGCTCGTCTCCCTGCCGCTGGTCCGTCCACCGCTCGTCATGGGGCCAGTCTAGATCCGCGCGAAAAAACTGGGTACGACGTACGCGCAATCGAGTACGGTGTACCCGGTTGAAGGGAAGGGGGACCCATGGACGAAGGCCATGACAAGGGCGACGGACCCGGCCGCGGCGGACCCGTCGGGGACGACGACTACGCGGTGCGGGCCGAGGGGCTGGAGAAGCGGTACGGGGACAAGCGTGCCCTCGACGGCTTCGACCTCGCCGTCCGCAAGGGCACCGTGCACGGCCTGCTGGGGCCGAACGGCGCCGGGAAGACCACCGCCGTGCGCATTCTGTCGACGCTGGTCCGGCCGGCCGGGGGGCGGGCCACGGTGGCCGGTCTCGACGTCGCCCGGCAGGCGCGCGAGGTGCGGGCGAGGATCGGGCTCACGGGACAGTACGCGGCCGTGGACGAGGTGCTCACCGGCCGCCAGAACCTCGAGATGTTCGGACGGCTGTTCCACCTGGGCGGCAGGCGGGCCCGGCTGCGGGCCGCCGAACTGCTGGAGCGGTTCGACCTGAGCGACGCCGCCGACAAGGGCGTCGGCGCCTACAGCGGAGGGATGCGGCGGCGCCTGGACCTCGCCGCCTCCATGATCCTCGCGCCGGCCGTGCTCTTCCTGGACGAGCCGACGACGGGGCTCGACCCCCGCAGCCGGGGCGAGGTCTGGGACGCCGTCAGGGCGCTGGTCGCGGACGGTACGACCGTGCTGCTGACCACCCAGTACCTGGAGGAGGCCGACCGGCTGGCCTCCCGCATCACCGTCATCGACCGGGGCCGGGCCATCGCGGACGACACCCCGGACGGGCTGAAGAACCGGATCGGCGGCGACCGCGTCGAGGTCGTCGTCGCCGAACGGGCCGACATGCCGCGCGTGGTGAAGGTGGTGGCCCGGGTCTCCGACGGCGAACCGGAGGCCGACGAGAGCGAGGCGCGCGTGCACGCCCCGGTCACGGACCGGGTGGCCGCGCTGACCGAGGTGGCGCGCACCCTCCAGGACGAGGGGATCCGGGTCGAGGACATCGGGCTGCGCAGGCCCAGCCTCGACGACGTGTTCCTGCACCTCACCGGCCACCGCACGGACGTGCCGCGGACGAAGGAGGCCGCCGCATGAGCGCCGTCGACCTGACCGGCCCGGCGGACCCGGCGGACCCGGCGGACCCGGCCGGCCCGGACGGCCCGATCACCGCGCCCCTCGCGCGCGGCCGCGCGTACTGGGCGCTCGCCGACTGCTGGAACATCGTCCGCCGCGGCCTGACCCACTACCGGCGCCAGCCCGTGAACATCGCCTGGCAGCTGGGCTTCCCGATCCTGTCGGTGCTGCTCTACGGCTACGTCTTCGGCAGCGCGATGAGGGTGCCCGGCGGCGGGGACTACAAGGACTTCCTGATGCCCGGGATGTTCGTGATGACGATGGCGTTCGGTTTCATCAACACCGCGACCATCGTGGTGTACGACGCCACCAAGGGCGTGATCGACCGGTTCCGCTCGATGCCGATGGCGCCGTCCGCGGTGGTGTCCGGACGGGGGGTGACCGATCTGGTCGTCGCCTGCGCCGAGTTGGCGATCCTCGTGCTCACCGCGCTGGCCATGGGCTGGCGGCCGGACGGCGGCTGGGGCTTCCTCGCGGCGTTCGGACTGCTGCTGTGGCTGCGGTTCGCGCTCATCTGGCTCGGCGTCTGGCTCGGGCTCCTGGTGCCCAACCCGGAGGCGGCGGGGGGACTGTTCGCGGTCGCCTTCCCGCTGACGATGATCTCCAGCATCTTCGTCGCCCCGCAGCTCATGCCCGACTGGCTGGGCTGGGTCGCCGCCTGGAACCCGATCTCGTCCACGGCCGCCGCCACCCGCGAGCTGTTCGGCACGCCGGTCGGCGGCGGCGACTCCTGGGTCGAGCAGCACGCGCTGCTGATGGCGGGGGTGTGGCCGCTCGTCCTCACGGCGGTCTTCCTGCCGCTCGCGGTGCGGAGGTTCCAGCGGCTGAGCAGGTGAGCCGCTGACGCGGCACGGTCCGGGGGAAGGCGGACCCGGTCGGGAGGCGGACGGTGTCCGGGGTGTGAACGCCGTCCGCCTCCTTGACGCGCTCATGGGGCGCGGCTCGCACGGAGGACGTGGCTCGCACGGAGGGCGCGGGGTGGCGGGGGTGCTCCCGCCCGCTCCGGGCCCGCCTCCGAGAGGGGGAGGACCGGCGTCCCGCCGCCCGCCGGTCCTCCTCCCCGGCGGCGCCGCACGGCCGGCGGACGCGGCCTAGCGTTCCGCCTTCGTCCAGGGTCTGACCCCGAGCTTCCCGGTGGTTCCGAGGTCGAGGCGCGGGGTCACCGTCACCGGGTCGGCGCCCTCCTTCGCCCGGACCCGTACGTGGGGCACGTTCACCGCCGTGCCGG
>NZ_LIRG01000796.1 GCF_001419695.1 Streptomyces prasinopilosus | reverse complement strand
CCCCGCCGCCGCGACCAGCGCCCCGGCCCGCACCACCGCCACGGCGCCGAAGCGCCGCACCCCGAGGTCCCCGACCGTCCGTCCCAGCAGCGTGGTGACCATGTAGACGTTGTACGGGACGGTCGCCGTCTGCTCCGAACTCCCCAGCACGTCCTGGAGGTACTTCGCGCTCCAGTTGGAGACCGTCGAGTCCCCGATGTACGCCACCGTCATCACCAGGCACAGCGGCAGCAGCAGCCTGAAGGCGACGACGGACCCCGTCCCGTCCCCGCGTCCGGCGGCCGTCCCGGAGACCCGGTCCTGCGGCCCGCCCCGGCCCTCTTCCCCCTGCTCCCGGTCCGCGTACCAGCGGCTGCCGATCAGCGCCGCCGGCATCAGCACCAGCACCACCGGCAGATACGACACCCACAGCGCCGACTGCCCGTGCGCACCCACCCACGCGAGCGACGCCCCGGCGATTCCGCCCAGGCTGTAGGCGGCGTGGAAACTCAGCATGATGCTGCGCCGGTACGCCCGTTGGAGGCTCACCCCGAGCATGTTCATCGAGGCGTCCAGCGCCCCCACGGCCAGCCCGAACACGGCCAGTGCCCCGGCCAGTCCGGCCAGATGCTCCCCCGCCCCGACCCCGAGCAGCGCCAGCAGCACGACCGGCTGCGACCACCGCAGCACCCGGCTCGGCGGCACCGTCTTCACCAGTCGCTCCGTCACCACGCTCCCGATACCGGCGAGTACCGGCACCGCCGCGAGGAAGGCGGGCAGCAGCGCGTCGGAGACCCCGTAACGGTCCTGGATGGCCGGGATCCGCGTCACGAGCAGGGCGAAGGCGACTCCCTGCACCAGGAAGGCGAACGCCAGCGAGGCCCTGCTGCGCCGCAGCACATCGGTCATGGCGGCGAGCGTAGGGCCCTGCCGTACCGGTGGGTAGATCCGGCCGAGGACGAATGGCGCCCGGTTCCAACGGAGTTCGGGAGGAGCGGCAGCGGGAGTGGGGTGGCGGAGGAGGCTTCGCGTGAGCCGTTGCGGGAGCCCGGGACCACCGCGGTCGGCCGCGGAGGCGGGTCACTCCGCCCACAGGCCCGGCAACTCCCGCGGATCCGCGAAGAGCCGGGTGGCTCCCGCCAGCTTCTCCGCGGGGGTCATCGCGGTGAACCCGTACACGTCCATCCCCGCCGCCACCGCCGCCCGTACGCCCAGCGGACTGTCCTCGACCACGACGCAGCGCGCCGGAGCGGCCCCCATGCGTTCCGCCGCGTACAGGAACAGGTCCGGCGCAGGCTTGCCCCGCCCCACGTCCTGGGAGCTGAAGATCCGTGCGTCGTCGAACCACCGGTCGAGCCCGGTCGTACGGTGGCCCACCCGGATCCGCTCGTGACTCCCGGACGAGGCCACGCAGTACGGCACCCCGTCGGCCGCCAGCGCCTCCAGCACGTCGGCCGCGCCGGCCACCGGCTTCAGTTCCCGTTCGAACGCGGCGAAGACGCGGGTGTGGAAGACGTCGTCGAAGTCGTCCGGCAGCCGCTGTCCGGTTCGCTCCTCCACCAGGTCGTGCACCCGGTGCAGGGCGGATCCCATGTAGTCACGGATGGAGTCCTCGTACGACGTCGGATGCCCGAGTTCGGTGAGGTAGCCGGCCAGCAGCCGGTTGGAGATGGGTTCACTGTCGACAAGAACACCGTCATTGTCGAAAATAACCAGGTCATAGCGCATGATCTCGACCTTAAACGCGGAAAGCCCCGTGCCGCATGGCACGGGGCTCTCCCCTTCATCACAAATTGTTCGGCGGCGTCCTACTCTCCCACAGGGTCCCCCCTGCAGTACCATCGGCGCTGTAAGGCTTAGCTTCCGGGTTCGGAATGTAACCGGGCGTTTCCCCTACGCTATGACCACCGAAACACTATGAAACATCAACCGCACCATGCAGAACACATGGGGTTGTTCGTGGTTTCAGAAC
>NZ_LIRG01000795.1 GCF_001419695.1 Streptomyces prasinopilosus | reverse complement strand
GCGCCCACGAGCAGGGCCGGAGCGGCGAACAGGACGGCGGTGGCCGCGGCGAGCGGGGCGAGGGGTCGGCGCATGACCCAAGAGTGCCATTGCGCCCGGCAGTTCACGGCAGGTGGTCGGGCTCACATCGCGGTGACCGGGCCGATCGAGGATGATGACCGGATGCTCAGGTTCATGCCCGTCGGCGACTCGATGACCATCGGGAGCGCGGGTGAACACACCTGGCGCTACCGGCTGTGGCAGCACCTGTGCGCGGAGTACGGCGGCCCCTTCACCCTCGTCGGCCCGCGCGAGACGCTGCACGACCCGCAGACGGACGCCCCCACCTCGTACGCCTACGCGGACCCGGACTTCCCGCGCGGGCACCTGGCCGGCTGGGGCGAGGGCTGGCACCACATGGTGCCGCTGGTCGGCGAGGCCGTCCGGACGCTGCGCGCCGACGTGCTCCTGGTCTCCCTGGGCCTGATCGACCTCGGCTTCTACACGAACCCCGAGCAGACCGCGGACAACGTCCGCGGCTTCGTCGCGGCGGCCCGCGCGGCCAACCGGCGCGTGCGCCTGGTCCTGCTCCCGGTGATACCCAACATCCGCGCGGAGGCCGACCCGGACTTCGCCGCCCAGGTCGCCCGCTTCAACGACCTCCTGGCGAAGACGGCCGTCGACCTGGACACTCCGGAGTCCCCCGTCCTGCTGGCCGCGCTCCCGCCGTCGTACGACCTCCACACCGACACCTACGACGGCACCCACCCCAACGCGAGCGGCGAACACAGGATCGCCGAGGCCTTCGCGGAGGCGCTGTACCGGGGCTGGGAGCTGGGCGGGCCCTACGAGGCGGCGTAGGGGCTCGCTCCGGGGCGCCCGCTCCGGGGTGCCGGAAGGACCGGGAGGTTCCCGGTGGTTCCGGGCTCCCCCCGGTCCCCCCGGGCTTCCCCGGGTGGGCCGGGGCCGGTCCGGGCGGACCGGGGCGACTCCGGAGGCCGTCCTCGGGGCGTTCGGCCCTGCGGCCGGTCCGCGGCTCAGGCGTCCTCGACGATCTTGGTCGCGATGCCGTTGCTGAGGGTGACCTCGGCTCCGACGCCCTTCCTGGCCGCCGCCTCCAGCTCGGCCTCGGTGCACTCGGTGGCGCTCTGCCCCTGCGCGTCACCGCAGATGCCGCCGGCGCCCCAGATCTTCGTCTCCTCGGAGACGAAGAACGCCTGCTCGGTGCCCTTCGTGTCGGAGACCGTGTACTTGCCCGGCGCCAGGTAGGAGACGTTGCCGAACCAGGTTCCGCTGACGCCCTCGCCCTCGGCGACGCCCTCGGCGGAACCGGGCTGCCCGGTGGAGCCGGACCCCCCGCCGGCGGGCTGCTCGGTCACCGAGACCGCGGCGCCGTCCTTCATCTCCACGTCGGCGCTCACGGCGCCCTTCTTGGCCGCCGCCTCCAGCTCGGCCTCGGTGCACTCGGTGGCGCTCTGCCCCTGCGCGTCACCGCAGATGCCGCCGGCGCCCCAGATCTTCGTCTCCTCGGAGACGAAGAACGCCTGGTCGGTCTTGCCCGGCACGGACACGAGGTACTTGCCCGGGGCGAGGTGGGTGACCTTCCCGTTCTTGAACGAGCCGCTGACACCCTTCCCCGTGCCGGAGCCCGCCGCCTCCGCACCCGCGGCGGACGCGGCGGGTGCGGAGGACGCGGCGGACACGGCGGACGCGTTGTCGTCGGTGTCCTCGTTCTGGCACGCCGTCATCAGCAGACCGGCGGTGAGCGCGGTGGTGACGACGAGGGCCTTGCGCAGGCGGCGGTTCATCATGGGAGGTTCCTTCCGAGGGAGTGGCGGGGTGGCGGAGCGCCGGCGGCGTTCCCGCCCGTTTCCCGCCCTGTACTGATCATGACGCGCATCCCGGGCCCCGGGTGGCCTCCGTCGGCCCTTGAGAACATCTCTGTGACACCCCCGCGACACGGCAACACATCGCCTGCAAAAGGGAGTTCGTCGACGCGCCGCCTTGCGTCACGCGGGCCTGCGCGCCGTCTCCCCCGGAGCGCCGGGCGCGTCGCGGCCGCGTGGGCCCCCGGTACGTGACGGCGTCCGCTTGCCTGGAGCGCACTCCAGGCCGTTGGCTGGGTAACCATGAAGTACACACAGCTCGGACGCACGGGATTGAAGGTCGGCCGGATCGTCCTCGGCACGATGAACTTCGGTCCGCAGACCGACGAGGCCGACAGTCACGCCATCATGGACGCGGCGCTGGACGCCGGTGTCAACCTCTTCGACACCGCCAACGTCTACGGGTGGGGCGAGAACAAGGGCCGCACCGAGGAGATCATCGGCACCTGGTTCGCCCAGGGCGGCGAGCGGCGCGACAAGGTCGTGCTCGCCACCAAGGTGTACGGAAACATGGGCGCCGACGGCGAGCCGTGGCCCAACCACGACAAGCTGTCCGCCCTGAACATCCGGCGGGCCGTGGACGCCTCGCTGAAACGGCTGCGGACCGACCACATCGACCTGTACCAGTTCCACCACATCGACCGCGACACCTCGTTCGACGAGATCTGGCAGGCCGTCGACGTCCTGGTCCAGCAGGGCAAGATCCTGTACGCGGGGTCGTCCAACTTCCCCGGCTACAAGATCGCCCAGGCGAACGAGACCGCGGCCCGGCGCGGCGGGACCATCGGCCTGGTCAGCGAGCAGTGCCTCTACAACCTCGCCGAGCGCCGCGCCGAGATGGAGGTGATCCCGGCCGCGCGGGACTACGGGCTCGGGGTCATCCCCTGGTCGCCGCTGCACGGCGGACTGCTGGGCGGGGTGCTCAAGAAGGAGTCCGAGGGCAGGCGCCGCGCCACCGGCCGCTCGGCGGAGGCGCTGAAGAACACCGGGTTCCGCGAGAAGGTCCAGGCGTACGAGGACCTGCTCGACAAGCACGGCGTCGAGCCCGGCGAGGCCGCGCTGGCCTGGCTGCTGACCCGGCCCGGGGTGACCGGGCCGATCGTCGGCCCGCGCACCGCCGATTCCAGCTGCTCGGCGGTGCG
>NZ_LIRG01000794.1 GCF_001419695.1 Streptomyces prasinopilosus | reverse complement strand
CCGGGAGAACGCACCGGTGCGCGTCCCGGCCGGTTCTCCCGTCCGTCCGGGCCGCGACCCGGTGCGGGCGTCCGTCCCGGGACCTGTCCGGGCACCGCCCGGCAGGAAGGCGGCCCCGGACACGCCCCCGGGCCGGGCACACGCGTCCCGGACGGGACGCGTGTGCCCGGCCCGGGGGCGTGTCCGGGGCCGCCTTCCTGCCGGGCGGTGCCCGGACAGGTCCCGGGACGGACGCCCGCACCGGTGCGCGTCCCGGACGGACGGGAGAACCGGCCGGGACGCGCACCGGTGCGTTCTCCCGGGCGGTCCAAAACCGGCGTTCCGGGACCGCCCGGGAGAACCGCGCACGACCGGTCCGGAGCCCTGGGCCCCGGGCCTCAGGCCCGGAACGTCGGCACCAGGCGCCCCGGGCGACGGCGGCGCACGGTCCCGCGGTGGCCGGGACCCCGGCCGCGGGGCGCGCCCTCGCGTCCGTCCAGCTGGATCCAGATGCGCACCTCGGTGCCGCCGAGCACCGACGAGCCGATGCGGACGTCCCCTCCGGTGGTCTCCGCGAGGCGGCGCACTATGTCCAGGCCGAGCCCGGTGGAGCCGTCGCTGCCGGAGCCCCGGCCGCGGGCCATCGCCGCCTCGGGGTCGGGGATGCCGGGACCCGCGTCGGAGACGAGCACGATCACCGCGTCCTCGCCGTTGTGCACGTCGACCGCGAAGGCGGTGCCCTCGGGGGTGTGCCGGAACACGTTGCCGAGCAGGGCGTCGAGGGCGGCGGCCAGATCGGCGCGGGCCACGGGGATGCGCACGGGGGTGTCCGCGCAGGCCACCCGCCAGGTGCGGCCCTCGTCCTCGGCGAGCGCCGACCAGAACACCATCCGCTCCCGGACCACTTCGGCCGCGTCGCAGCCGGCGCCGGGACCCGCCGCGGCCGTCTGCGGTTTGGCGTCCCGCGCGGTGCGGATGATGGTGTCGACCTCGCGCTCCAGCTGTTCCACCGCCGCGCGGGTCTGCTCGGCGGCCGGTCCGTCGCCGAGCGAGGCGGCGTTCAGCCGCAGCACGGTCAGCGGGGTGCGCAGCCGGTGGGAGAGGTCGGCGGCCAGCTCCCGCTCGTTGGCGAGGAGCTGGACGACCTGGTCGGCCATGGAGTTGAACGCCACGGCCGCCAGCCGCAGTTCGGTCGGCCCCTTCTCGGGCACCCGCGCGCCCAGCTTGCCCTCCCCCAGTTCGCGCGCGCCCTCGACCAGCCGCTGCGCGGGCCGCACCATCCGCACGCCCAGCCGGTCGGCGACCGCGACCGAGCCGAGCACGAGGGCGGCGCCGACCGCCGCGAGCACCGCCCAGGCCGTGCCCACCCCGTTGGTGACCTCGGCCTCGGGGACGTACACCTCGACCACGGCGATCTCGCCGCTGCTGAGCGCGACCGGCTGGAGCAGGGCGGAGCCGCCGGACACCGGGGAGGTGGAGACGCGCCCCAGCCCGCGCACCGCCTCGACGTCCTCCGCGGCGGCCCGCCGGCGTCCGATGTCGAAGGGCTCCTCGCCGTCCGCCGCGGGGAGGTGCACGGCCATGCCCGCGTCGGAGCCGGCGGAGGCGACGACGCGTTCCAGCTGGTCGCGGTCGGTGGTGATGGACAGCGCGGGGGCGACCGCGGCGGCCTCCCGCTCGGCGTTGGAGAAGGCGCGGTCGCGGGCCATCTCGCGGATGACCAGGCCCAGCGGCACCGCGAAGGCGACCACGACCATCGCGGTCACCGCCACGGACACCTTCACCAGGGCCCACCTCATCGCGGCTGTTCCGCTCCGGGGGCCCGGCCGGCGGGCGGCTCCAGTTTCACGCCGACGCCCCGCAGGGTGTGCAGGTAGCGCGGCCGGGCGGCCGTCTCCCCCAGTTTCCGGCGTAGCCAGGACAGGTGGACGTCGATGGTCTGGTCGTCGCCGTACGACTGCTGCCACACCTCGGCGAGGAGTTCCCTGCGGGCGACGACGACTCCGGGCCGCCCGGCGAGGAAGGCGAGCAGGTCGAACTCCCGCCGGGTCAGGTCCAGCCGCACGCCGTCGAGTTCGGCCTGGCGGCGCAGCGGGTCGACGGTCAGCCCGCCGACCCGGATCACCGGAGACGGTGCGGCCTGGCCCCCGAGGGAACGGGCCCGGCGCAGGACGGCCGCCATCCGGGCCGACAGGTGTTCCGCCGAGAAGGGCTTGGTCAGGTAGTCGTCCGCGCCCGCGTTCAACAGCCGTACGATCTCCGCCTCGTCGTCCCGCGCGGTGGCGATGATCACCGGTACGTCGGTGATGCCGCGCAGCATCTTCAGCGCCTCGGAGCCGTCGAGGTCGGGCAGTCCGAGGTCCAGGACGACGACGTCGAAACGGAAGTGGGCGACCTCGCGCAGCGCCTCCAGCGCCGTCCCCACACTGCGCACGGTGTGCGCGGCGTCGGTCAACTGCCGGATGAGCGCCGAGCGTACGAACGGGTCGTCCTCGACCACGAGAACACTTGCCATGGGCGGCACCGTACGCCATGCCGGGCGGCCCGGCGGCGGCCCGTGGACAACTCCGGATCCCGCGGGCGACGCGACACCCGCGGGGCGGGTGGGGCAGTATGGCCGGCGATGCGCAGAGGACTCGTACACCTGCTGGCCTGGCTGCTCGCCACGGGCGCGGCGGTCACGCTGTCGTGGTGGGGCGTGCACACCGTGATGGCGGGCACCGCCTACGACCCTCCGCGCGCGCTGCCCGTCACGGCCGGGGACGCGGCGGCGCGGGAGTCGAAGCCGGTCTCGTCCTCGACCCGGCGCCCGTCCGACGGGGAACCGTCGAAGGACGCCGGGTCGAGGACGAGAC
>NZ_LIRG01000793.1 GCF_001419695.1 Streptomyces prasinopilosus | reverse complement strand
CGGCGATCACCCGTTTCGCCGTCACGCCCACCCGTCACCCCGGTCGTTGCCGGGGCCCCGGCCGCCGTCGCTCCTGCGCAGGTAGTCGCTGAGCTCGTCGAGTTCGGCGCGCACCTGGTCGATGCGGGCCGGCCCGGGGGGCCGCGGCGGCGGCACGGGCGGGACGGCGGGGGGCGACGGGTCGTGGTGCGGGACGGGCGCCCGGGGCGGCTGCGGCGGCACGGGCTGCGGGACGGCCGTCTGCGCGTACGGCGACGCGGGCTGCGGGTAGCCGTACGGGAGGGGGGCGCCGCCCGGCGCGTGCATCGTCGCGGCGTAGGGCGACTGCGGGCCGTGCGTCCCGTGCGGGTACGGCGGGCGGGCGTGGCGGATGTCCACGGTCAGGTAGTACGCGGCGGCGAGGGCGCCCAGGGACAGGAGGAAGTAGAGGGCGACGTCGGTGCGGGGATCCGCCTCCGGCAGCGCGCCGATCACCATCAGGAAGAAGAGGGACAGCGGCAGGCTGACCCACGCCAGCACCCAGTCGAGGAGGCGCCCGCGCAGGACCGCGACCCGGAACAGCGGTACGCAGGACAGCAGTCCGCACGACAGGAAGCCGGCGGCGGCGATCAGCACGCGCAGGGTGATGACCGTCGCCGTGCTGCGGTGGGGCGGCGCCGCGCCGTGGCCGTACATGACTGCTCCTGGACCGGTGTGGCCGATGGGACGGGTGGTGCGGGTCCGCGGGTCTGCGCGGAGCAGAACGCGGTGGGGAGTCCGAGCGTATAGGCCGCCGGGGACAACCGGTCCCGGTGTGTACCGAACCGTTGCCGACGCGACCGTTCCGTGCCGTTCCGCGCCCCCGCCGCGCCTCCGCCGCGCGGAGGAGGCGCGGCGGGGGTCCCGCGGAACGCGGCGGGCCGCCCCGCCGCGGCACGGGAGGAGGTCAGCCGCCGCACTGCCGCAGCATCATCTCCTTGTCGGCGGCGGTCACCGCCATCTCGTACTTGACGGCGACCTGGGCGAAGCGGACCGCGTACGCGCACCGGATCCGCTTGCTGGGCGGCAGCCAGGCCGCGGGCCCCGAGTCGCTCTTGGAGGAGTTGGTGCCGCCGTCGACCGGGAGGAGGTTGAGGGGGTCGTTCGCCAACTGCTCCCGCTTGGCCACCGGCCAGCGGGAGGACCCCATCTGCCAGCTGTACGAGAGCGGCACCACGTGGTCTATCTGGACCTCGGCCGCCTTCGCCTTGCGCCACTCGATGCTCTTGCCGGTGTACGGGTCGGCCAGGGTCATGGCCACGACCACGCAGTCGGAGCCGGACTTGAACCGCAGCTCCTGCCCGTCGCGCTGGAGGAGGTCGTTGCGGGTGTCGCACCCGTTCCTCGCGAAGGGGACGCCGTCGGCCGTGTCCTTCCAGGCGTAGCCGAACTCGTCGCGGTCGTATCCGGTCCTCGGGCCGCGCCCCTTGGTCCGCACCGTCGCGATGAGTTCGCGTGCGGCGGTGCGGTCCGCCTCCCCGGTCAGCGGGGCGAGGCCGGGTTCGACGCCCTTCGGGTTGTCCAGGGGGCCGGCGGCCCGTCCGTCCGCCTGCGCCCCGCCGTCGCGCACGGCGGGAGAACCGCCCTCCTCCAGGGCCTCGCAGCCGGTCAGGAGCAGGGCGGCGGCCAGCGCGGGGACCGCGGCGCGCCCGGTGCGGCGCGGGGCACCGGGGGCGCCGCGACGGCGCGCCCGCCCGCCCGCCGTTCCCGCACGTCCCGCTCCGCCCCGCTGCGCGTCCGCCGGGAACCTCGTCGAGTACCGCCTCACGGCGCCCCCTTTTCCTTGCACCTTGCACCCGTCCCCGAGCGGCCGGGATCTCACTGCCTCCACGGTAGCCAGCGAGAGGTCCAGACCACATCAGCACAAAAGGGGCATACGGCGCAGGTTCCGCGTAGGGTCGGTGCTGAGTCACCCGGGAAGGAGCTCCGGATGGGCATCTTCGACAAGTTCAAGAGCAACCGCGCGGCGCAGGACAAGGCGAAGAAGGTCTCCGACGCCGCGGAGAAGAAGGTCAACGAGAGGACCGGCGGCACCTACGAGCAGCACGTCGACACCGGGCAGCGGCACGTCGAGGACCGGCTCGGCATGGACCGGGACCGGGGCCAGGACCGTCCCGGTCAGCCGTAGTCCCCGGACCCGCACCCGGCCACCGGACCGGAACACACCGGGACACCCGGACGGTCCGTCGCGCGCGGCCCGGCCCCGCGAGGGGGCCGGGGAGCCCGCACGACGGGCCCGCCGGACCGCACGTCACCACGACCCGGCGTGACTCCGCCCGGGGGACCGCCCACGG
>NZ_LIRG01000792.1 GCF_001419695.1 Streptomyces prasinopilosus | reverse complement strand
CGCCGTCCAGGGGGACGGCGCCGGTCGGCAGCGTGTCCTCGGCGGCCCGGGTGGCCGTCGGCGCGGCCTGCCCGAGCGCCCGGCCGCCGTCGCTGCCCGCGGTCTCGGCGACGGCGTGCGCCGCGTCGTCCACGCTGCGGGCCGCGTCGGCCCCGTCCAGGGCGGTCAGGCCGCCGACGTTCGGGGTGGCCGGCAGCTCGGGGGCCGCGGTGGCGGAACCGGCCGCGCCGACCCCGGCGGCCGCCCCGGCGGCGACGAGCAGCGCGGCACGGGCGATCCGGCGGGTCAGGGGGAGGGACATGGTGCTCCTTCGGCGGAGAGAACGGTGGACGTCCGGCCGGACGCAGTGATTACCGCTCGAAGGCCTGGAAGGTTGCGGTGGGGCGGCGTAAAGAATGAGCAAGGCGCCGCGGGGGCGGACCATGCCGAAAAGCGGATGAACGGTGCACGGTGCGGCGGGCTGCCGAATGGTTACGGCGCCCCGGCCCCAAGGGACACGCCGAACCGGGGGCGAGGACGCGCGCACCCGCCTCACCCGTCAACGGCCCGACCTCCAGGGCGACCCCTGGGGGTGGACCGTCGGACAGCCGTACGGGTGGCCGCACGGGCCGCCGCGCGGACCGCCGTACGGACTCCCGCGCGGGCTGCCGTGCGCGCCACGGCGCGGGCCGCCGCGCGGCCTACCGCGCGGTCGTGATCCGGACCGCGTCCGCGCCGCCGCCCGTGCCCGCGGAGTTCTTGCCGTCCTCGCCGTCCTCACCGTCGATCGGCGTCCACCGGCCGCCGCCGTCCCCGGCGGTCCACTCCCGCCCCGCGTACACCACCCGCTCTATGTGCAGCTCGGAGGCGTTGGCCACGGCCCAGTGCGCCAGCTGCCAGCCCTGCGCCCTGGCCTTGCGGCCCGGGTCCGCCCCGGCGGACACCGGCAGCGTCACGGTCCGCCCCTCGGAGTCGGGAGCGGCGCCGGAACCGGAACCGCCGTCCCGGGGAGCGGAGGGCGAGGGGCCCGCCGCGTCGCCGATCTCGGCGCCGGCCGGTTCCAGGACGTCCCGCCCGAAGTCCCGGGCCAGCGCGTCCCGCACCGCGTCCGCTCCCGCCGCGCGGGTCGTCGACGGGCGGCCGTCGCAGGTCAGCGTGGCCTCCGCGGCGCCGGTGAGGGCGGCGGCCAGCAGGGTGGCGTCCGGCTCGTGCTTGGCGTACGCCTGCGGGAAACCGCTGAGCTGCACCCGCTGGGCGGCGACGGTGAGCGGCAGCCGGGTGTACCCAGGCACCTCCGCCAGGCCCTCGTAGAACTTCCCCGCCGAGTACGCCGGGTCCATGATCTCCTCCGGCGTGCCCCAGCCCTGCGAGGGTCGCTGCTGGAACAGGCCGAGCGAGTCGCGGTCGCCGTAGTCGATGTTGCGCAGCGCCGACTCCTGGAGGGCCGTCGCCAGCGCGATCGCCACGGCCCGCTCGGGCATCTCGCGCGCGGTGCCCGCGGCGGTGATCGTCGCCGCGTTCACCGCCTGCTCGGGCGTGAACTCGTACGTGGCCCCGTCGCCCTTGGCGGACACGACCCGGCAGCCCGGTCCGCCCGTGCCACCCGTGTCGTACTGGACCACCAGGTAACCGGCGACACCGAGAAGCACCAGGGAGCCCGCCCCGAAGCGGAGGAGGCGGCCACGGGACTTGGAAGGAAGTGGTGGCTCTGACACGCGTACAAGGTACTGGAGAGTAGGAGCCGTGTGGGCCGGGTGCGGACAGTGGGCCCGGACCAGCGGGTTAGGGTCGTCGGCATGGCCGACACACCGCTTGACCTCACCCTGGACGCGGCACGCCTGACCGCGCGGCTCGTCGACTTCCCCTCCGTCAGCGGCACCGAGAAGCCGCTCGCGGACGCGATCGAATCCGTCCTGCGCACCCTGCCGCACCTCACGGTCGACCGGTACGGCAACAACGTCGTGGCCCGCACGGACCTGGGGCGCGCGGAACGCGTGATCCTCGCCGGACACATCGACACGGTCCCCATCGCGGACAACGTCCCCTCCCGCCTCGACGAGGACGGCGTGCTGTGGGGCTGCGGCACCTGCGACATGAAGGCGGGCGTCGCCGTCCAGCTGCGCATCGCGGCCACCGTCCCCGCCCCCAACCGGGACCTCACCTTCGTCTTCTACGACAACGAGGAGGTCGCCGCGGACCTCAACGGCCTCAAGCACGTCGCCGAACGGCACCCCGACTGGCTGCGGGGCGACTTCGCGGTCCTCCTCGAACCCTCCGACGGCCAGGTCGAGGGCGGCTGCCAGGGCACGCTCCGGGTGCTGCTGAAGACCACCGGCGAGCGCGCCCACTCCGCGCGCGGCTGGATGGGCTCCAACGCGATCCACGCGGCGTCCCCCGTCCTCGCCCGCCTCGCCTCCTACGAGCCGCGCCGCCCGCTGATCGACGGCCTGGAGTACCGCGAGGGCCTGAACGCGGTGGGCATCTCCGGGGGCGTCGCCGGCAACGTCATCCCCGACGAGTGCGTCGTCACCGTCAACTTCCGCTACGCCCCCGACCGCTCCGAGGCCGAGGCCCTCGCCCACGTCCGCGAGGTCTTCGCGGACTGCGGCGTGAGCGAGTTCGTCGTCGACGACCACAGCGGCGCGGCCCTGCCCGGCCTGTCCCACCCGGCCGCGGCCGCCTTCATCGAGGCGGTCGGCGGCGAACCCCGGCCCAAGTACGGCTGGACGGACGTCTCCCGCTTCTCGGCCCTCGGCATCCCGGCGGTCAACTACGGCCCCGGCAACCCGCACCTGGCGCACAAGCGGGACGAACGCGTCGAGACGGCGAAGATCCTCGACGGGGAGGAGCGGCTGCGGTCCTGGCTGACCGCGTGAGCACACCACCCCGGGGAGGCGTTTGGAACGCTGTTCCGCGGACATGCTGACGTCCCCCGGACGTAACCCGCGTGGATCTACGCTGAGCTGGAACGACCTCTCCCCGTGATCTCAGAGATCTTCCGGGCTGGGGAGACCGGAACGGAGGGAGCACACATGGCTACTGGCAATCCCGAGGGCAAGCAGGTCCCGCCGGAGGAGCGGCGGCTGGGCCCGGTGCTCCGCAGGCGGGACCAGGTCCAGACGAGCACCACGGACCAGCGGCTGCTGGACGGACGGACCCCCTCGGACTGGGTGCACACCGACCCCTGGCGGGTGCTGCGCATCCAGTCGGAGTTCATCGAGGGGTTCGGCACCCTCGCCGAGCTGCCCCCCGCCATCAGCGTCTTCGGCTCGGCGCGCACACCGGCGACCTCGCCGGAGTACGACGCCGGCGTCCGGCTGGGCCGGGGCCTGGTCGAGGCGGGCTTCGCCGTCATCACCGGCGGCGGCCCCGGCGCCATGGAGGCGGCCAACCAGGGCGCCTGCGAGGCGGGCGGAGTCTCGGTCGGCCTCGGCATCGAGCTGCCCTTCGAGCAGGGACTCAACCGCTACGTCGACATCGGCCTGAACTTCCGGTACTTCTTCGTCCGCAAGCTGATGTTCGTCAAGTACTCGCAGGGCTTCGTCGTCCTGCCCGGCGGCCTCGGCACCCTCGACGAACTCTTCGAGGCGCTGACCCTGGTCCAGACGCAGAAGATCACCCAGTTCCCCATCGTGCTGTTCGGCACCGAGTACTGGGGCGGGCTGGTCGACTGGCTGCGCGACACGGTCATCGCCCAGGGCAAGGCGGCCGAGAAGGACCTCCTCCTCTTCCACGTCACGGACGACGTGGACGAAGCGGTGGCCCTGGTCTCCAAGGAAGCGGGCCGCTGACCCGACGGGCCCCGGCCCCCCGGACCCCGCCTCCGCTAGCCCGCCGAACCGATCG
Organism: Streptomyces prasinopilosus; assembly: GCF_001419695.1. GTDB lineage: Bacteria > Actinomycetota > Actinomycetes > Streptomycetales > Streptomycetaceae > Streptomyces > Streptomyces prasinopilosus. Next base: position 148 of record NZ_LIRG01000792.1, on the reverse strand, counting down.
GTGCGCGGGCCGGGGTGCCTCCGCCCGGCGGGCGGCGCGGGGGCCGGTCCCGGAGGCCCGGGCGGCCCCCGAACCGGCGTGAGGGCGGCACCGCCGCCCCGGGGCGGGGCCCCTACGCCAGCCCGCGCCGGGCCACCGCCGGAGCGCG
>NZ_LIRG01000791.1 GCF_001419695.1 Streptomyces prasinopilosus | reverse complement strand
CCTCGGTCTGCAGCAGACCGGGGACGAAGTGGGGTTCGTAGCTTCGTATGAGCGTAGCCGCGCCCTCGAGGCTGACGTACATCGAGAACCAGCCGGGCAGGATCTCGTGGAAGCGCTGCCACCAGCCGGGCCGGTTGGCGTCCTCCGCCAGTTGCACGAAGGCGTCGGCCTCGCTGTCGGAGACCCCGTAGGCCTTCAGCAGGAGCTGGAGGTACGGGATCTTGAGCGCGACCTCGGCCGTCTCCATGCGCCGGACCGTGGCGGGGGCGACGCGCAGGATGCGCGCGGCCTCCTCGCGCTTGAGACCGGCGCTTTCCCGCAGGTCCAGCAGGCGCCGGCCGAGGACGACCTGGCCGACCGTCGGTGCGGACCGCGGTTCGCTCACGCTCCACCTCCACGAAAAGGGTTTCCTGACGTTCCCGGAGCGGACGGCTCCGTCAGCCCCGACAGGCCTGCGGCGCCAATCCGAGAGCAATCGAACCTTTCTTCGATCACCTCAACTGGCGCCGCGCGGGGTGCTGTTGCGAGCAGTCTGCCACGGCCGTCCAGACCGTCACACAGCACTCTGGATTTTTCAGAGTGACACTTGCCAAGTGTGCACGGCGGGGCGATAGTGGCAGGCGTGATTCCGTCCGTGCCCTTAGGAACAGACGCCGCTGCGCGCCCCTTCGGTCCCGGCCCCGCCCCGGGGGCCGCCGACCTCGCGGGGGCTGCCGTCCAGCGCCGGTTCCGCTTCGAACTGGCCGCTCATCCGGGTTCTCCCGCGCAGGCCAGACGCCTGACGAGGGCCCGGCTGGCCGGCTGGTCGGTGGGCGAGGACACCTGCGACACGGCGGCTCTGGTCGTCTCCGAACTCGTCACCAACGCCATCGTGCACACGGCGAGCAGGCACATCGTCTGCGAGCTGCACGACGGCGGCGACCTGGTGCGCATCGCCGTGCGGGACGAGGGCTGCGCCCCCGGCCTGCCCCGGGCGAACACCCGGCGGCAGCCGGAGGACGAGCACGGCAGGGGCCTGCTCCTCGTCGGCGCGGTGTGCCGCGCGTGGGGCGCTCACGAGCAGGGCTCCGGGCTGCTGGTATGGGCCGATCTGCCCCGCACGGCGGACACCCCGTGTCCGTCCGGCGACGGGCCGCGGAACGACCTCGGCTGGGGCGAGCGCCCCAAGCCCGGCCCGGACGACGACCGGGACGAGGACGAGGAGCCCGAGCAGCGGCACCACCCCGGGGCGACTCCGGCCGCACCGCGCACGCCTCCCCGGCGGGACACGCTCCCGCGCCCGTACCACCGGGACGGGGGGTGGGCGTGACCGGCTCCCGGACCCTGAGCCTGAACACGCTGGTACGCCTCCAGCGGGAGCTGCGCCCTCCGGCCGCGCCGCTCCCGCGCCTGCGTCTGCCCCTCCCCGACGGGATGACGGCGCCGATGGGCTGCGACGCGGTGGCGGTGCCGGCCCGTTTCGGGCCGCTGGTCATGCCCCGGCTGCCACGGGTGGGGTGCGTGTACGCGGATGAGGCGCACTGGTGGTGGCTGGTTCCGTCCGATTCGGACTACGCCCTGGAGTGGCCCGCCCCCGCGCGCTACGACACGGGGGCCGTGGTGCCGGACGTCCCGGACCTGCCCCGGCTGATCCACCGCCCCGACGGCACCCTTCCGTACACGCCGCCGATACCGCTCTACCTGGCGGTGTGCCGCCTGACCGACACGGCCCCGAGCTGGTCCCGCCCGATCACCGCGTAGGGCTCCCGGGCGCCACCCGCCCCACCCCACCGCGGCTCGCGCGGCTCCGCGCGGCCACCCGGGGTCGCGCAGCCGCGCGGGTTCACGCGGCCGCGTCGGCGCCGACGCGG
>NZ_LIRG01000790.1 GCF_001419695.1 Streptomyces prasinopilosus | reverse complement strand
GGCCGCCGCGGCCGTCCGCGACCCGTCCCGCCCGATCCGGCGGAACGGATACAACTGCGCGAAGAAGTACACGAACGCCGGTACGATCATCCGCTCCCAGAAGCCGTCCACGCGCAACCGCGCCATCTGCGAGACGACGTCGAACCCGCCGGTGCGGGCCGCCGCGACCAGCCGCCGCAGACTGTCGGACGCGTGCGCGATGTCGGCGTCCGTGAGCAGCAGGTACTCGGGCGCCCGCGCGCGTGCCAGGCCGATGCCGTGCCGCACCGCCCAGAGCTTGCCGGTCCAGCCGGCCGGCGGCTCGCCGGGCGAGCCCACGGTCAGCGGCAGCCCGCCGTGCCGGTCCGCCAGCTCCCGCGCCAGCCGCCCGGTGCCGTCCGTACTGCCGTCGTCGACGAGGAAGACCTCCGCCCGCCCGGGATAGTCCTGGGCGAGCAGCGTCGGCAGGCTCACGGGCAGCACCGCCGCCTCGTCCCGCGCGGGCACGACCACGCACACCGGCGGCCACGACTCCGGCTCCCGCCGGGACGGAAGACGGACGTCCGTACGCCAGAAGAAGCCCTGGCCGAGCAGCAGCCACGACCAGGCGGCGAGGGACGCGACGGCGGTCCACACAAGGGCGCTCACGTGCGCAGTCTGCCCCGGGCGGGCGGCCGGACACGGCTCATCGACTATCGTGACCGGGTGAAGATCGCGCTCATGGACTCCGGAATCGGCCTGCTGGCGGCCACCGCAGCGGTACGGCGCCTCCGCCCCGACGCCGATCTCGTCCTCTCCCTCGACCCCGACGGCATGCCCTGGGGACCCAGGACCCCGCAGGACCTCACCGCCCGCGCCCTCGCCGTCGCCGAAGCGGCCGCCGCGCGCCGGCCCGACGCCCTGATCGTCGGCTGCAACACCGCGACCGTGCACGCGCTCACCGCCCTGCGCGCCCGCCTCGAACCGGCCCTGCCCGTCGTCGGCACCGTCCCGGCGATCAAGCCGGCGGCGGCCGGCGACCTCACCCCGCACGACGTGACGACCGTCGTCCTGGGCTGCACCCACTACGAACTGGTCACCGAACGCATCCGCGCCGCCGTGCAGCGCCCCAACCTGCCCCCGCTGGTCCTGCACGGCTCCGCCGGAGCGGTCGCCGCCCAATCCCTGCGCC
>NZ_LIRG01000079.1 GCF_001419695.1 Streptomyces prasinopilosus | reverse complement strand
CCGGGCGGGCCGCCGGCCGGACGGCCCCGCGCGGGGGCTTCACCGCGACCCGCCGCGGCGGGTGACACGGCTTCGGCACACGCCCCCGGACCACGAGCGGGTGACGGATTCCGCGATCCCGCCCACCGGCAACCGTACTTTTCGTGCATGGTATGCCTACGGATCGATCGTTCACGCGCGGGGAGTGACAGGTGACGTCAACGGCAGCCGGTGCCGGACAACTGTGGGCCATCAGCGACCTTCACATCGGCTACGACGAGAACCGCGCCCTGGTGGAGCGGATGCGCCCCGAGTCGGACGACGACTGGCTCCTGGTGGCCGGAGACGTCGCGGAGACCGTGGACGACGTCCACTGGGCGCTCGCGACCCTCGCGGGCCGCTTCCGGAAGGTCGTCTGGGCACCCGGCAACCACGAACTGTGGTCCCACCCGAAGGACACCGTCACCCTGCGGGGCGTCGCCCGCTACGACCACCTCGTCGCCCGGTGCCGCGACCTCGGCGTGATCACCCCCGAGGACCCCTACCCCGTCTGGGAGGGCCCCGGCGGCCCCGTGGCCGTGGCCCCGCTCTTCCTCCTGTACGACTACTCCTTCCTGCCGGCCGGGTGCGCCACCAAGGAGGAAGGGCTCGAGTACGCGTACGGCACCGGCGTCGTCTGCGCCGACGAGCACCTGCTGCACCCCGACCCGTACCCCAGCCGGGAGGCCTGGTGCCGGGCCCGGGTCGAGGAGACCGAACGGCGGCTCGCCGGACTGCCCGCCGGCCTGCCCGTCGTGCTCGTCAACCACTACCCGCTGCACCGGCACCCCACGGACGTCCTGTGGTACCCCGAGTTCGCCATGTGGTGCGGCACCGCGCTCACCGACGACTGGCACCGCAGGTTCGACGTTCACACGATGGTCTACGGCCATCTCCACATCCCGCGCAGCACCCGGCAGGACGGCGTCCGCTTCGAGGAGGTGTCCGTGGGCTACCCCCGCGAATGGCGGAAACGGGCGGCGCCCCCGGGGCGGCTGCGCCGGATCGTGCCGGAGGAGGGGCCGGGGACGGGATCCGCTGCCGGGGCAGTGGTGGCGGAGGGCGGCGGCCGGTGATCGGGGAACTGCTGCCCGGGACGGTCGTGGTCGTGGAGGCCTACGGCGACGAGGGGACCGACGCCCCGCTGTATCCCGAGGAAGCGGCCGTCGTGGCGCGGGCCGTCGACAAGCGCCGCCGGGAGTTCACCGCGGTGCGCTCCTGCGCCCGCCGCGCCATGGAGAAACTCGGTGTGCCCCCGCGGCCCGTCCTGCCCGGCGAGCGCGGCGCACCCGGCTGGCCGGACGGGCTGGCCGGCAGCATGACCCACTGCGCGGGCTACTGCGCCGCCGCCCTGGTCCGTACGGGTGACCTGGCCTCCCTCGGCATCGACGCGGAGGTCCGGGGACCGCTGCCCGAGGGGGTGCTGTCGTCCGTGGCGCTGCCCGAGGAGGCGGAGCGCATCGGGCGCCTGGCCCTGGAACGGCCCGAAGTTCCCTGGGACCGGCTGCTGTTCAGCGCCAAGGAGGCCGTGTACAAGGCGTGGTTCCCGCTGACCGGGAAGTGGCTGGACTTCATGGAGGCCGACATCGAGCTGTTCACCGGATCCGGCGGCGACGGCACCGGCGTCCCCGGCA
>NZ_LIRG01000789.1 GCF_001419695.1 Streptomyces prasinopilosus | reverse complement strand
TGCTGGCGGACGCGGCACGGTCCCGTGCCGCGTCCGCCAGCACCCAGCGCCGGTGCAGCTCGACCCGTTCCTCGGGAGTCGCCCTGCACACCCGGGCGAAGCGGGCGACGACCGTGCTGTCGGCCGGTACCCCTTCCCCCTTGCAGTACCGGTGCAGCGTCGAGGTGCTCATGTGCGCCCGCTTCGCCAGCGCCTCGTAACTCAGCCCCGACCGCTGCTTCAGCTCGCGCAGCGACTCCGCGAAATCAGCGATCTCCTCAGCCGCCCCCACCAGTCCCCCATTCCGTCCGGCATCCCACGAAGGTCACGTTTCCCCAGGTCACATACGGTCGCGCATCCCAACGTCCCGAAACCCCCCATGGAATGGCGCAGGGGACGCCGCAGGGCACAACCTTGGGCCATCCAAGCACGGCGGCTCGCCGGACCCGGTGACCCGCCCCGCTTCGACTCCCCTTTCGGCGCCTGCGCGTTCGGCGTGCCCACCGGCACACCCTCCACGCGGCACGACCGGGGCAGGAACGGCCGGACGGCCGGCACGGTGCACCACCCGAAAACCATCTTCCTGATGTTCAGAGAAAGCAGTCCACCCATGCGTATCGCCACTCGTTTCGCCTCCCGCACGGCCGCCTCCTCCATGGTGGTCGCCGCGGCCCTCGCGTTCGTCGGATTCCAGGCCGCCGGACAGACCGCCTCCGCCGCCGCGACGAAGGCGTCCTCGGCCGTCACCTGCACCACCGCGAACACCAAGCTGACCGTCACCGAGGTGTCCCGCCCGATCAACCACCTGCTGCTCAAGGCCACCAACACCGGCACCAAGCCCTGCTACGCCTACAGCGCCCCCTACCTGAGGGCCGGCACCGACGCCCACGCCCCGCTGCCGTGGACCGAGGAGAGCACTCCGCAGTCCGTGGTGACGCTCGAGCCCGGCCAGTCCGCGTACGCGGGGATCACGACGTCCTCCCCCGAGGGCGAGGGGGGCGCCACCGAGAAGACGCTGGGCGTGTTCTTCGCCGACAAGAAGGGCGGCGCGACCTCCACGGAGAAGACCCTGAAGCTGCCGAACGACGGCATCTTCTTCAACAGCGCCGCCACCGTCACCTACTGGCAGGACAACGCGGCGGACG
>NZ_LIRG01000788.1 GCF_001419695.1 Streptomyces prasinopilosus | reverse complement strand
CGGCCTCCTTCGACGCGGCGTCGCTGCTCACCGAGAAGCTGAAGGTGCTCCGGGCCGTGCGACTCCCGGAGGACCTGGGCCGGCACACCGTGCGCGGGCAGTACGCGGCGGGCTGGCAGGGCGGCAGGCGGGTGCGGGGCTACGCGGAGGAGGACGGCATCGCCGCGGACTCCACCACCGACACGTACGCCGCGGTCAAGCTGGGCGTGGACAACCGCCGCTGGGCGGGCGTCCCCTTCTACCTGCGCACCGGCAAGCGGCTGGGCCGCCGGGTCACGGAGATCGCGGTGGTGTTCCAGCGGGCGCCGCACTCGCCGTTCGGCACGACGGCCACCGAGGAGCTCGGGCAGAACGCCGTCGTCATCCGGGTGCAGCCGGACGAGGGCATGACGGTGCGCTTCGGTTCCAAGGTGCCGGGCACCTCCCTGGAGATCCGGGACGTGACGATGGACTTCGCCTACGGCGAGTCGTTCACCCAGGCCAGCCCGGAGGCGTACGAACGGCTCATCCTCGACGTCCTCCTCGGGGACGCCAACCTGTTCCCCCGCCATCAGGAGGTGGAAGAGTCCTGGAGGATCCTCGACCCGGTCGAGGAGTACTGGGCGTCCCACGGCAGACCGGCCCGGTACGTCTCGGGCAGCTGGGGACCCGCGGAAGCCGACGAGATGCTCGCACGAGACGGACGGAGCTGGCGCAGGCCATGAAGATCGATCTGACCGACACCACGGCAAGCGAGGTCAACAAGGCACTGGTGCGGGGCCGCCGCGCCATCGGCACCCCCGCGGTGGGCATGGTCCTGACGATGGTGCTCGTCACCGACGAGGAGAACGCCTACGACGCGATCAGGGCCGCCGAGGAGGCCTCGCACGAGCATCCCTCACGCATGCTGGTCGTCATCAAGCGGCACGCCCGCACCCCGCGCGAGCGCACCCGGCCGCGGCTGGACGCCGAGGTGCGGGTCGGTTCGGAGACCGGTACGGGCGAGACCGTCGTCCTGCGCACCTACGGCGAGGTCTCCGACCACGCCGACTCCGTGGTGCTGCCGCTGCTGCT
>NZ_LIRG01000787.1 GCF_001419695.1 Streptomyces prasinopilosus | reverse complement strand
GCCGTGAGGACCGCGACGTCGTGCTGCGGCTGACCTCCGCCGGGCACCCCGCGCCGCTGATCGTGCGCCGTGACGGGACCGTCGAGGAGGCCGACACCGGCGGCACCCTGATCGGCGTCCTGCCGACGGTCACGTCCCGCACCGCGCGGGTCCGGCTCACGCCGGGGGAAACGTGTCTGCTCTTCACCGACGGCGTCACCGAGGCCAGGGGCGGCCCGCTGGGCGAGACCATGTTCGGCGAGGAACGCCTCAAGCGCGCCCTGGCCGAGTGCGCCGGCATGCCCGCCGAGGCGGTCGTCGAGCGCGTCCAGATGATCGTCTCCCAGTGGATCGGCCACAGGCGCCACGACGACATCGCTCTCATGGCCGTCACCGCGCCCCGCGGTGCGCACCTCAGTGCCGTGGACGGCACGCCCCGGGGCAGGTACACCGCATGACGACCGTCCCCGCCCCCGGCCGCGAACACCGGCCCGGCCGCCTCCTCGTCCGCGCCCGTCCCGCCTCCCCGCGCGGCGACGACCGGGTCCGGGACCACGCGGACGGACTCTGGACCGCGATCCGGGCGGCGGACGCCTCCTCGGCCGCGGACCTCGTCGCCGGCGCCCTGCGGGCCGGGCTGGACCCGGAGACGGTCCTGCTGGACGTCATCGGCGCGGTCCAGCGCAAGGTGGGCGTCGAATGGGCGGCCAACCGCATGAGCGTGGCCGAGGAACACGCCGCCACGGCCGTCAACGAGCACGCCCTCACCGCGCTCGCCGCCCACCGCCCCGCGCCCACGCGCGGCAGGGTGACGGTCGCGTGCGTGGACAAGGAGTGGCACGCCCTGCCCGCACGGCTCCTGGCCGAGGTGCTGCGGCTGCGCGGCTGGCGGGTGGACCACCTCGGAGCGAGGGTCCCCACCGCCCACCTGATCAGCCGGCTCCACCGTGCCGGGGCGACGGCCGTCTGCCTGTCCGCCTCGCTGTCCACCCGGCTGCCCACCGCCCACGCCGCCGTCACCGCCGTCCAGGCCACCGGCGTGCCGGTCATGGTCGGGGGTCTCGCCTTCGGCGTCGACGGCCGCTACGCCCGGCTGCTCGGCGCCGACGCCTGGGCGTCCGACGCGCGCGGCGCGGCGGACCGGCTGGCCGCCGGCCCGCTGCCCGCGCCGCGACCGCCCCGCCAGGCCGTCGACGACCTGCCGCATCTGGCCGACCAGGAGTACACCATGGTCGCCCAGTCCTGCCCGCGGTCTGGTACGCGACACCTTCCAGCTCCTGGAGCAGGGTTTCCCCCCATGCGCGACTACGGCGCCGAGCAGCGCGAACGCACCGCCGAGGACCTCGCCCACATCGTCGACTTCCTGGCCGCCGCCCTGTACGTCGACTCCGCCGCCCTCTTCACCGACTTCCTGGCATGGACCGCCGAGGTCCTCACCGCCCGCGGGGTCCCGGCCCGGTCCCTGGCGCCCGGCCTGGACCTGCTGGAGGAGCAGCTGCGCGACTTCCCGCGGGCCCGCGGCCTCATCCACGCCGGGCGCGCGGCGCTCGGCTCCCGCGGCTGACCGCACGGGACGCCGGAAGGATCCGTGGGCACCCCGCCCGGCCCCGGGCCTCGTCGCGACCCCGCCGGGAGCCGTCACGTCCCGGCCTGACGCGTGGGGCGGGGCACGGCACCCGTGGCCCGCCGGGCCGTCCGTGTCCCGGCCCCGGCGGTGTTCCCGCCGGCCCGGAGCGGAGCCCGTCCCGGATGGCGGGGGGACCGGCCCTGTGACAGTGTTCGCCCGTCGGGCGCGCCGGTGCCGCGGGGGACGCCGCACCGCAGGGCGCGACCCCGCCGGAGAACGACGAGGGAGACAGGATGATCTTCATCACCGCCAAGTTCCGCGTGCTCCCCGAGTACGCCGACGAGTGGCCGGGGATCGCCGGGGACTTCACCTCGGCCACCCGGGACGAACCGGGCTGCCTGTGGTTCGACTGGTCCCGCAGCGTCGAGGACCCCACGGAGTACGTCCTGGTCGAGGCCTTCCGCGACGACGAGGCGGGAGCCGCCCATGTGCACTCGGAGCACTTCAGGGCCGCGCAGCGGACCCTGCCGCCCCACCTGGCCGAGACGCCCCGCGTCGTGAACGCGACGGTTCCGCAGGACGACTGGTCCCCGCTGGGCGAGATGAGCGTTCCCGAGCGGAAGTGACGTGCCGCGCCGGGGCGGCCGGTCCCCGGCGGTCCAGCATCGGGCGGGGCGCCGGGGGACGGATCCGGCTCGGTGCCCTCCCCCGTTCCGGACGGTTCAGCGGCCGCGCCGGCGGATCCTCAGGTCGGCGACCACGGGACGGTGGTCCGACGCCTCCGTCGCCACGGCTTCGGCACCGGTCACGGCGATGCCGGGAGAGACGGCCACCAGGTCGATGCGCTTGACCGGTTCGGCCGCCGGATACGTCCCGCCGCCGTACGGGTCGGCGTCCCGCAGCCGCTGCCACAGGGGAGCCAGCTCCGGAGCCGCCGCCTCGGCGTTGAAGTCGCCGACCAGGACCTTCGGCCCGCGGTCGGCGGCCAGCACGTCGAGCATGTCCGCCACCTGGGCCTCGCGGACCGACGGGTCGGCCCGGTGGTCCAGGTGCGTGGTGTAGACGCGCACCCGGGCGCCCCCGACGTCGACCGTCACCTCGGCGAATCCGGGCATCGGGGCCGGCACCNNCCGCCGGCGTTCTCCGCCCCCGGCCACCGGATCCAGGTCGTAGATCGGCGCGAAGAACACCCGCATGTCCAGTGTCCCGGCCAGTGCACGGGCCTCGTCGACGAAGTCGCTGCGGCCGCCCCAGTGCACGTCGACCTCCTGGAGGCCGATGACGTCGGCGTTCAGATCGCGCAGGGCCCGCGCGGTGCGGTCGAGGTCGAAGACGCCGTCCTCGCCGGCACCGGCGTGGATGTTGTAGGTCGCCACCCGCAGCGGCACCCCCAAAGCGGCTGCCTCGGAGGTGTCGGCGTC
>NZ_LIRG01000786.1 GCF_001419695.1 Streptomyces prasinopilosus | reverse complement strand
GATCAGGGTCTTCGCCGAGAGCTTCTTCTCCGTCACCGTTCTCGGCGAAGACCCTGATCGCGCGCAGGGCGTTGCCGATGCGGTGCGGGGAGTGGGGGACGGAACCGGTGGCGGTGGCACCGCGGTGCGGGGTGCCCGGGCCACGGGCCTGATTGCCTGGGGTGAAGGTCGCTGTGCTCATGTGTCCAGAGTGCGCCGTATCACCCGTTCGGGGCATCGGTCCCTGGGCCCAGCTTCGGACTCCGTCGCGTCCTCCCCGGGACGCACGGTCTCCCCTGCGAGGAGTACCCGCGCCCCTGAGAACTCTGAGGGGTACGGCCCCGGCCCCCGGGACCGGGACGGCGGTACCACGGGACGGCGGACCGCGTTCAACCGTTCGCCCCCGGTGCGGGAGCCGACTATAATCTCCCGCTCGCCCCGGCCACCGGAACGGATGCCGTCCGGGGTCCCCCGCCTCCCTCGCCGGAGTGCCGCCGCCCGGACGGAAACCGGACGGTCCGCCATGCCGTGATCCCGCGGCATCACCGCCAGCACCAGCCGGAGGCAGACCCGTGCCCGCGCACGTCCCCGAACCCGCGCCCCTCGCCCCGACCACAGCCACCACGCCCGCCACGCCCGCCACGCCCGCCACCGGCGCCGACGTCCACGACGTCCACGGCGACGACGTCCCCGGTGAAGCCGGCGGAGGCCCTCTGGCCCGCGAGCGCTCCCACCTCTCCGCGTCCCGCGCCGCCCTGCGCGCGATGCGTGAGGACGTCGAGTCCCTCGACATCCGCGACGTCACCGCGAACTGGGTCAACGCGCAGATCCTGGAGCGGCAGATCGAGGACCGGATCAAGGCCCTGGCCGACCTCAACGACACCCCGCTGTTCTTCGGCCGCCTCGACTACCTGCACCCCCCGGGCGCCGAGGAGGCGGAGGGGGCCGGGGGCGGACGCTTCTACATCGGGCGCCGGCACGTGCACGACGCCGACGGCGACCCGATGGTGATCGACTGGCGTGCGCCGGTCTCGCAGCCGTTCTACCGGGCGTCCCGGCAGGACCCGATGGACGTCGCGCTGCGCCGCCGTTTCGGCTACACCGGCGGGGACCTCACGGCGTACGAGGACGAGCACCTGTCCGATCCCACCGAGACGGCCGTCACGAGCAGGCTGCTCCAGCGGGAGATCGAACGCCCGCGCGTCGGTCCGATGCGGGACATCGTCGCCACGATCCAGCCCGAGCAGGACGAGATCGTGCGGTCCGGTCTGTCGGACAGCGTCTGCGTGCAGGGCGGTCCCGGCACCGGGAAGACCGCCGTCGGCCTGCACCGGGTCGCCTACCTGCTGTACGCCCACCGCGAGCGGCTGGCCCGCACGGGCACGCTGGTCGTCGGGCCGAACCGGTCCTTCCTGCACTACATCGAGCAGGTGCTGCCCGCGCTGGGCGAGCTGGCGGTCGGGCAGGCGACGGTGGACGACCTGGTGGCCCACGTCGAGGTGCGCGGGACGGACGACGCGCGGGCCGCGCTCGTCAAGGGTGACGCGCGGATGGCCGAGGTGCTGCGCCGGGCCCTCTACGCGCACGTGAGGCCGCCCACCGAACCGGTCGTCGTCGTGCGCGGCTCGCGCCGCTGGCGGGTGCCGGCGTACGAGCTGGAGGAACTGGTCCGCCAGCTGCTCGACCGGGACATCCGTTACGGTGCCGCCCGCGAGGCCCTGCCGCAGCGCATCGCGCACGCCGTGCTGGTGCAGATGGAGCGGGCCGGGGAGGCCCCGGACGACAGGGTGCAGGACGCGGTGGCCCGCAACGGCGCGGTGAAGGCGGCGGTGAAGGCCGTGTGGCCCGCCGTCGACCCGGCGAAGCTCGTCCTGCGGCTGCTGGCGGACCCGGAGTTCCTGGCCGAGCACGCGGCCGGACTGCTCGACGAGGACGAGCGCAAGGCGGTCCTCTGGGCGAAGCCGGCGCGGTCGGTGAGGTCCGCGAAGTGGTCGGCGGCGGACGCGGTGCTGATCGACGAGGCCACCGACCTGATCCGGCGCACCCCTTCCCTCGGGCACGTGGTGCTCGACGAGGCGCAGGACCTCTCCCCCATGCAGTACCGGGCGGTGGGCCGGCGCTGCACGACCGGTTCGGCCACCGTCCTCGGCGACCTGGCCCAGGGGACCACGCCGTGGGCGACCCGGAGCTGGGAGGAGGCGCTGGGGCACCTGGGCAAGCGGGACGCGGTGGTCGAGGAGCTGACGGCCGGTTTCCGCGTCCCGACGGACGTGATCGCGTACGCCTCCCGGCTGCTCCCGCACATCGCGCCGGGCCTGACCCCGGTGGCGTCGATCCGTGACAACCCCGGCTTCTTCTCGGTCCGCCCGGCCGGCGGGGACGGCGGCGGTGACGTCCTGGCGGCCTGCCGCGAACTGCTGGCCCGCGAGGGCTCGGTCGGCCTGATCGCCGCCGACGCCCGGATTCCGGAGCTGGCCCGGGCCCTGGCGGAGGCGGGCCTCGGGTACGTCGCGCCGGGTGAGGAGACGACGTCCGGCACCCGGCTCACCCTGGTCCCGGCGTCCCTGGCGAAGGGCCTGGAGTACGACTACGTGGTCCTGGACGAACCGCGTGCCGTGGTCGACGGCGAGCCCGACGAACGCACCGGCCTGCGCCGCCTGTACGTCGCCCTGACCCGTGCGGTCTCGGGCCTGATCGTGACGCACGCGGCCCCCCTGCCGGAACAGCTGCTGCCCTGAGCCGCTCCGGCGGAACCGGTCCGGCGGGGCGGATCCGCCGGCACCGGCCCGCCGGAACGGGTCCGGCGGAACTGGTCTCAGCCCCCGGCGACCACACCTCCGGCCGCCCCGTCGGCCACCGCGCCGGCCGCCGCGTCGAGCGCCCCGTCCACCACCCGGCGCCACTCCGCCACGGCCTCCGCCGAGACGGGTGCGGTCCATCCGCCCGGCCGGGCCGCGCTCCCGATGTGGAAGGCGCGGACCCCGGCGGCGAGCAGGGTGGGCACCTGCTCCAGCCGCAGGCCGCCGCCGACGAGCAGTTCCTGCCGGTAGCCGGGGTCGCCCCCTCGTCCCCGGCGGGCCTCGGCGAGGAGGGTGGGCAGCCCGTCGGCGACGCCGCCGGGCGCGCCGGCCGTCAGGTAGGTGTCGAGGCCGGGCAGCCCGTCGAGCTGCTTGCGCAGGGCCTCGCGGTCGGCGGCCCGGTCGATGGCGCGGTGGAAGGTCCAGCGGCAGCCGTCCAGCGCGCCGGCCACCCGTTCCACGGCGTCCAGGTCCACCCGGCCGTCGGCGTCGAGGAACCCGAGGACGAACTCCTCGGCCCCGGCGTCCCGCACCCGGTGGGCCGTGCGCACCAGCCGGTCGGGGTCGCCGGCGGCGAACCCGTCGGTCAGGCGCAGCATCACCCGCAGCGGGAGGCCGACGGCCGCGCGGACGGCGGCGACGGTGGCGACGGACGGGGTCAGTCCGTCGGCGGCCATGTCGGTGACCAGCTCGAGCCGGTCCGCGCCTCCCGCCCGGGCGGCCACCGCGTCCTCGGCGTCGAGGGCGATCACCTCCAGGAGTGCACGCTTGCTCATGGAACCCCATTCCTCGGCGTCAGGCACGGATCGTCGACGACCAGGCCCCCAGGGAGCTGGAGACCTAGAGGTCTAGTCCAATCCAGCCTACGCCCGCCGGCCGGGGCTCCGCGCCCCCGCACCCCGAAGCGGGTCTCACTCCCCGAAGATGTTCAGCTCCGCGGCCGCGGCCCCGGCCAGCTCGTACGGGGCGCCGTCCACCGACCGTCCCGCGTACAGCCGCACCAGCGTCGGCCCGTCCCCGATGTACCGCGCCGGGGGCCGCTCCCCGGAGACCTTCCCGAGCCGCAGCGGCTCGTCGGCGTCGTCGAGGTCGGCGTGCAGCGGCAGATGCCCCATCCCGTCCGTGACGCGGGCCAGCAGGTCGAGCGCGTACG
>NZ_LIRG01000785.1 GCF_001419695.1 Streptomyces prasinopilosus | reverse complement strand
GGACGCGCCGGGCCGGCCCGCGGGGCCGGAGGGTCCGGGGGTGCCGCCCGCCGGTCCCGAACCGCCCGGCGTACCGGCCGGGTTGCCCGGGCCGCCGCCCGGAGCGCTCTTGCCCGCGCCGGACTTGCGGGGCGCGAACCAGTCGCTGGCCGGCTTGTCCGCCGGGGCCGACTGCTGCGGAACCGACTGCTGCGGGGCGGGCCGGGGGCCTCCCGGAGCGGCCGCGGCGGAGGGCTCGACGGCGCCGGGGCCCGTGCCCGGGGCGGAGCCGGTGCCGGCACCGAGCGCCCTGGGTGAACGCGGCGCCGGGGCCTGGGCCTTGGCCCCGCCCCGGGCCGTGCCCCGGCCCTCGTCGTCGCCCGCGCCGTCGCCGTCCTTGACGGCCTTGCGCACGACGACCGGCGGAATGGGCCGGGATCCGGGGATGTTGATCCGGACTCTGGTCGTCAGCGTGGTCTCGGTCTTGCGTTCGTCCGCGCGCTGCTCGTCCGGCCCGGTGGCCGGCCGGCCCGCGGCCGCCGCCTCGGCGGGAACCGCAGGAATCCCGTAGGGCGGGGTGCCCGACGGGTACGCGGCTCCGCCGCGCCCGTTGGGCCCGGTGGACGGAGTGTCAGTTTCACGACTCAAGGCAGGTTCTCCCGGTTGGCTCCGCCGCCCGTCACGACCTCACGGTGGGGGTCTCCCCCAACTCGACCGGAGCCGAGAGTTCGGGGAGGCTCAGCGGCGCGCGCACAACCATACTGGCCGTATCCGGCCCGTATGGCCGGACCGTGGCGGAAACCCCCGCCGGAGCCGTACCCGCGCACCGCGGCGAAGTGGTACGTCACTTCCCAAGTCGGACAGGACCGCCCCGTGGTTGCCGCCCCGGCGCGAGGGTGGCACACATCACAGCGACGGCGATGCCGCCGAGCAGGAAGAGGTAGGAGCCGGCTCCCGCGGCGAACAGGAAGTCGCCCTCGGGGCGGCTGGCGGAGAGCAGGAGGACGACGAGCACCCAGCCGCCGGCGGCCGACGCGGCCCCGGCGCGGCTGCGCAGGGCGAGTCCCGCGCCCAGGCAGAGTCCGGCCTCGGCGGCGAGGGCGAGCAGCAGTCCGCCGGGGAACCACGCGGGCTGCACCAGCGCTCCGGCCACGCCCACCACGGCACCGAGCAGGAACAGTCCCACGCAGGCGGCGATCCGCCCGGCGGGGGGCAGGCGCAGTGGCCGGGCCAGTGCCGACGTGCTCCCGGTCGTCCGGTCGCTCATGCCGTCTCCCCCGCCCCGGCCGTGATGCCGGCGAACAGGTCGTTCTCCCGGCCGGGGGGACGCGCGCCGCGCACCAGTTCGTAGTACTCGGTGGTGAACAGCGGCTGTGCCAGGTCGTTGGAGAGCACGAAGTACGGGGCGTACGGCTCGGCCACGGTGATCTGGGTGGCGTGGGCGCGCATCGCGGCGGCCTTGGCGGCGGCGTACGCGGTGCCGTCGATCCCGGTGGTGACCCGGGCGTCGTCGACGACTCCGGGGACGTCGCCGATCCCGCCCGCCTTGTCGAACGGCAGCGCGGGCAGGTCGTCGTGCAGGCGGGCGAAGGCGGCCTCGGCGACGGAGCGGGGCACCCGGTTCCAGTAGACCTTGGGGACGTCCCACCCGTCCCGGGCGGCGAGTTCGACGGCCCGCATGGCGACGCGGTGTGCCTGGACGTGGTCGGGGTGCCCGTAGCCGCCGTTGTCGTCGTAGGTGACGAGGACGTGGGGCCGGACCTCCAGGATCACCCGGGCGAGCAGGCCCGCCGCCTGGTCGACGTCGGCCTGCCAGAAGCAGCCGGGGTCCTCGTTGTCGGGCAGCCCCGTCATTCCGGAGTCGCTGTAGCGTCCGGCGCCGCCGAGCAGCCGGAAGTCGTCGACGCCGAGGGCGCGCATCGCCTCGGCC
>NZ_LIRG01000784.1 GCF_001419695.1 Streptomyces prasinopilosus | reverse complement strand
GGCCCCGCGCCCGTACGTGCTGCACGTACGGACGCGGGGCCCTCTCCGGGTCGTGGGTGCGGCCCGCGGGCGCGACCGGGGCGGCGAGCCGCCCGGGTCACCGCCTCACGGCGTCACCGCCGCCTCACGGGCGCGTGCGCGCGACCTCAGCGGACGTCGCCCATCAGCGCCTTGACCTTGCTGCGGTACATCCACACCGCGACACCGGCGACCACCGCGAGGGTCGCCTCCATCGCGACCACGCCCGGCCGGTTCAGGTCGACGCCGGCGATGGAGAGCAGGCCGGTCGTGGCGTCACCGGCGGTGACGGCCAGGAACCAGACGCCCATCATCTGCGAGGCGTACTTCGCCGGCGCCATCTTCGTGGTCACCGACAGGCCGACCGGGGAGAGCAGCAGCTCGCCGACGGTCTGCGTGAAGTAGATCGCCACCAGCCACGCCGCCGCGGCCTTGTGACCGCCCTCGGCGATGGACAGCGGGGCGAGGAACAGGAAGAAGGACGCGCCGACCAGCACCAGGCCGGAGCCGAACTTCACGATCGTGCTGGGCTCCTTGCCGCGCCGGTTCAGCGCCAGCCAGAACCAGGCGAAGACCGGGGCCAGCGCCATGATCAGGACCGGGTTGACCGACTGGTACCAGGAGACCGGGAACTCCCAGCCGAAGACGCTGTTGTCCGCCGACGCGTTGGCGAAGATCGACAGGGTCGAGCCGCCCTGGTCGTAGATCATCCAGAACACGGCCGCGGCCACGAAGAACCAGATGTACGCGGACATCTTCGACTGCTCGTCCCGGTCCAGCTCCCGGTCGCGCTTGATCCGCACCAGCACCAGCACCGGGATGATCACGCCGAGCAGGGTCAGCGGGACCAGGATCCAGTTCAGCGTGTAGTTGCCCGAGAGGCCGACGACGGCGTACGCGACGACGGCGATGCCGGCCCAGAGGGCGGACTTGCGCAGCGTGGCGGACTTCTCGGCGGCGGACAGCGGCTTGGGCACGACGCTGGACTGCGGGGCGAGGTGGCGGCTGCCCAGCAGGAACTGGAGCAGGCCGAGCCCCATGCCGACCGCGGCGAGCGCGAAGCCGAAGTGCCAGCCGACGTTCTCGCCGACGGTGCCGATGACCAGCGGCGCGGCGAAGGCACCGAGGTTGATGCCCATGTAGAAGACGGTGAAGCCGCCGTCGCGACGCGGGTCGTCCGGGCCGTCGTACAGCTGGCCGACCATCGTGGAGATGTTGGCCTTGAGGAGGCCGGAGCCGATCGCGACCAGGCCGAGACCGGCGTAGAAGGTGCCCGCGGACGGCAGGGCCAGCGTCAGGTGGCCGAGCATGATGACCACGCCGGCGGCGGCGACGGTCTTGCGCGGTCCCAGGATCCGGTCGGCGAACCAGCCGCCCGGCATCGTCAGCAGGTACACCAGCGACAGGTACACCGAGTAGACGGCCGTCGCGGTACCGGCACTCATCGCCATGCCGCCCGGGGCGACGAGGTACAGCGGGAGCAGGGCCCTCATGCCGTAGTAGGAGAACCGCTCCCACATCTCGGTCATGAAGAGAGTGGCCAGTCCGCGGGGGTGGCCGAAGAAGGTCTTCCCGGAACCGGGGATGCCCGGTGAGGCCGAGTCCTTCGTCAGGCTGGACGCCATGGTCGTTCCTTGTGGGTCGGGACGCGTCGCACGAGTGCGCACGCGCCCGGTGGGGGGCTGGCCGGCACCGGCAGGCCCTGCCGTCCGCCCCCACGCCCTGGGGACGCCGCTCCAGATCATGGAGCGGCGGACGGCGACCACCGGGATCCACGCCTCTACGCGCGTCCATGCGCGCCGAGGCCCGGCCACAGGTCATTTCTTCCGGAACCGGCGGGGCCGGCCGGGACGGGTCGGCGGAAGGCCGGCCCGCACACGAAAGAGACCTTCGGCGTCAACTGCGCCAAAGGTCCCCGTGGTGCAACAGGCGTTGGTTCACCATACGGCAGGACACCGCCCGATATGGAAGGACTTGAGACGCGGATCACAGGTTCCGGGGGAACCGCGGCCGCCCCATCGAAGGTCTTCTCCAGGTTCGCACCCCCATTCCCAGGGGCGGCGCCCGGGGGCCGGACGTGCGGATCCGGTGTGCGCCGGGTGGGGACCGGTGCCGGTGATCACGCCCCGGGCCGTGTCCGCGCGGGACTACCATCAGTCCATGACCCGTGTACTGCTCGCCGAGGACGACGCGTCCATCTCGGAGCCGCTGGCCCGCGCCCTGCGCAGGGAGGGCTACGAGGTGGAGGTGCGTGAGGACGGACCCAGCGCGCTCGACGCAGGCCTGCAGGGCGGCGTCGACCTGGTGGTGCTGGACCTCGGGCTGCCGGGCATGGACGGCCTGGAGGTCGCCCGCCGGCTGCGTTCCGCCGGACACACGGTCCCGGTCCTGATCCTCACCGCGCGCGCCGACGAGGTCGACACCGTGGTCGGTCTGGACGCCGGCGCCGACGACTACGTCACCAAGCCGTTCCGCCTCGCCGAACTGCTCGCCCGGGTCCGGGCCCTGCTGCGGCGCGGTGCCGCCGAACCGCAGCAGCCGCCCGCGACGCACGGGGTGCGCATCGACGTCGAGTCGCACCGGGCGTGGATGGGCGAGGAGGAACTCCAGCTCACCGCCAAGGAGTTCGACCTGCTGCGGGTCCTGGTGCGGGACGCGGGCCGGGTCGTCACCCGCGACCAGCTGATGCGCGAGGTCTGGGACACCACCTGGTGGTCGTCCACCAAGACCCTCGACATGCACATCTCCTGGCTGCGCAAGAAGCTCGGCGACGACGCGGCCAACCCCCGCTACATCGCGACCGTACGAGGCGTGGGGTTCCGCTTCGAGAAGAGCTGACCCCCCGTACGTCGTGATCCCGGTTCGGATATGAGGACATGCGCCGCCGACTGATCCAGTCCACGCTCGCCGTGGTGCTCGTCGTGATCGCCGTGTTCGGCGTGTCCCTGGTGATCGTG
>NZ_LIRG01000783.1 GCF_001419695.1 Streptomyces prasinopilosus | reverse complement strand
GCCGCGAACACCGTACCGGCGCGCTGATCGCGGTCGGCGAGCTCGCGGAGCGGATGAAGGGACGGACGCCGGGTTACATCCGCGTGGTACGGCCCGTCTCCGGCGGCACCGTCGTCGACATCGACATGGCGCAGCGGATGCTGCGGCACCTGCTCGGCGACCGGATCCGGCGCACGCTGCGCCGCCGGCCGGGCCTGCGGGCGGCGGCCTGCACGCCGCACGACGCCGATCCGCTGGCCCAGCGCGCCACGATCGAGACCCTGGTCGGGCTGGGCGCCCGCCGGGTGGAGCTGGTGGAGACGCTGATCGCCGCCGCCGTCGGCTGCGGGCTGCCCGTGGAACGTCCCGAGGCGACCATGATCCTGGTGTGCGGGGCGGCGACCACGCAGGTGGCGGTGCTCTCCCTCGGCTCGATCGTGACGGCCGAGCGCATGCCCGTCGGCGGTGACGCCGTGGACCACGCCATCGTCCAGCACCTGCGCCACGAGCACGAGTTGATGCTGCCGAGCCAGTCCGTGCGGCCGTTGCAGCTGGCCCTGTCCGGCAACGGGCTCACCCCGCTCGGTCCGGAGTCGACGGAGATCCACGGCCGGGACGTCGCCACCGGCCTCGCCCGCTCGGTCAAGGTCGACACGGCCGCCGTGCGGCACGCCATCCAGACCCCGTTGACGGCGGTGCTGGACGGGATCGGCAAGGTGCTGCGGGGCTGCCCGCCCGACCTGGTCGCCGACCTCGTCGACCGCGGGATCATGATGGTCGGCGGCAGCGCCCTGCTGCCCGGCCTCGACCAGATGCTGCGGCAGGCCACGGGCATGCCGGTGCACATCGCCGAACGGCCGGACGTGTGCGCCGTCCAGGGCCTGGGCGCCATGCTGGAGGGCAAGATCGCACCCCTGGTGCTGAACCCGCTGGCGACCTGAGCCACGGCGCTCCGGACCACCGGCCCCGCCCTCCACGGGGGATCCGGGACGTCCCGGCCGCCTCCCCGACCCGGCACCCGTCCCGCACCGGGGCGGGCGTCCCGGACGCGAGCAGAGGTCCGAGTGCCACTGGTCGGGCCCTCGGGCCGGGCCGCGGCGATGCCGGCGGCCACCGGGGCCGGATGCCGGGGCACGGCGCGTGGCGGCGCCCTCCGTGTTCGCGGAGTTCGCGGTGACCGGCCGGCCCGGCGGGCCCACGTCACCCGCCCCCGGCCACCGGACGCTCCGTCGCTCCCGCCCGCGGCAGGACGGGCGGGGCCGGCGACGCCCCGGACCGTTTGCGGGAGATCAGGCGCGCACGTCCCGCCGCCGGACGTCCTCCGGCGTCCCGGCCACCGTCACGAGGTCGTTGCCGACGTGGAGGACCGTGTGTCCGTGGAGGACCGTGTGTCCGTGGTGGACCGCGGTCGCACACGCCGGCAGGTCGATCGCCCTCCGCCGCGTCGGCCGTCTCCTTCTTCGTCGTGGTGCCCGTCGGCCGCGTGGCATCCGCGAGTGCTTCGTCATCGAGGTCTCTGCGGGACGGGCACCGGGCAGCTCCGGCAGGGACGTCGTCCGCCGTCAGGACGCGTCGCCACCGTGGAGGGAGGCCGTCACGCGCGGACCGCCCCATCACCCCCGACGGCCCGGCCTGCACCGGCTGCTCACCCCGTGCCGGTGCACCGCCCGGAGGGGACCGCGGCCTTTGCGCTCCCCGCGTCGGTGGGGGCGGCGCACGGCTCGGCACGGCTGCTCTCCGTCATGCCGCCGGTCGTCGACGACGAGGAGAGAAGCGGCCGGAGGCCGGTCGGAGGGTCCGTCGCCGGTTTCCCCGGCGCCCGCGGCGGCCTGCTCCCGTCGGCGCGGACCGGTGCCCCGGAGGGGTTTTCCGAGGGGGCCGGAGGAGATGCCGTCCGCCCCTGGGCGGCAAAGCGCACGCACCCGTGGTGCGGCGGTGAGTGGGGCGGGTGGGACTCGAACCCACGGCCGACGGATTATGAGTCCGTTGCTCTAACCGGCTGAGCTACCGCCCCAAGCGGCGTGTCGCGCACAGGTGTGCGTGCCGTCTGCCGCAGCATAGCCGCTCATACGATCTCCTGCCTCAATGATCGACTGGGCCCGGCCCCCCCTCGCGGCCCCGAGGACCGCTCCTGCCCACCGCCCGGTCCGTCCCGGCGCCGGGCCGGGAGGTGCTCCGGGCATGAAAAAGGACCCCTTGAGGGGTCCTCGTTCAGCATGCTCCCCCGACTGGACTCGAACCAGTAACCTGCCGGTTAACAGCCGGCTGCTCTGCCAATTGAGCTACGGAGGACCGAGCTCCCCCGACTGGACTCGAACCAGTAACCTGCCGGTTAACAGCCGGCTGCTCTGCCAATTGAGCTACGGAGGAATGCCTCGTCTGCATCGAACGCATCCACCTGGGTATCCGCCAGGGGGCGCGCGCTCTCTGCGACACATACATTAGCGCAAGCAGGGGGGTGCTTCGCCAATCGGTACTCTCCGGCGCTGTCGCCGCAACCGGAGAGCCGCGCAGACCTGCACGCAGTCCTACACAACGGAAGGGTGGCCGCCATGCGTTACCGGCTCACGTTCGTCACCGGAGTCGTCCTGGGTTACGTGCTGGGCACGAGGGCCGGACGCGAGCGCTACGAGCAGTTGAAGAAGTCGGCCCAGCGGTTCGCGCAGAACCCGGCCGTGCGCAACACCGCGGAGACCGCGGCCCACCAGGGCCGGGAGATCGCGGGCCGGGCCTACCACGTGGTGAGTGACCGGGTGGGCGACCGGATGCCCGACTCGGTGGCGCAGCGGGTGCGCACCCTGCGCGAGCGGTCCTCGCAGGGCGCCGGCGAGGACGACTGGGGGACGAGCAACACCTGACCGGGACGCCGGTGGCGTCCGGCGGGAGCGCGCGGCGGGCCGGCCCGGCGTCACGATGCCGCCGGGTACGGCAGAATTTCGGCCATGGGGATAGTCGCCGGGCTGGACAGTGCGCCCGATTTCACTCGTATCGTCGTCTGTGACGCGGACAGCGGGACCGTGCTCAAACAGGGGTATGCGCCGCACCCGGTGGACCACTCCCAGGGCACGGGCCGGCCGTCCGACGTCGACCCGCAGAACTGGCTGCTGTCGCTGGGCGAGGCGGCGGGCGGCGGCCTGCTGGAGGGCGTGCAGGCCATCGGCGTCTCCGCGCAGGCGAACGCGCTGGTGCCGCTGGACTCCCAGGGCAACACCGTGCGGCCCGCCATGGTGGGGGCCGACAAGCGGGCCCAGGTCGCGGCGGCCGACCTGATCGACGCGCTCGGCGGCCGGGAGGCGTGGGCGCGGGCGGTGGGCAGTGTTCCGCAGGCGGCGCACCCGGTGACGAAGCTGCGCTGGCTGGCGCGTACGGAGCCCGAGAACGCGGCGCGCACCGCCCTGCTGCTCCAGGCCCACGACTGGCTGGTGTGGCAGCTCCTGGGCCGTCCGGTGCGCCGGACCACCGACCGGGGCGGGGCGTCCGGAACCGGCTACTGGGCGGCGACGACCGGGGGGTACCGGCCCGATCTGGTGGAGCTGGCGCTCGGGCACCAGACCCTGCTGCCGGAGGTGATCGGCCCGGCCGACGCGGCCGGTGCCACCCCGGAGGGGCTGCTGATCTCGGCGGGCACCGGGGAGACGATGGCGGCGGCGTTCGGGCTGGGGATCGGGCTGGGTGACGCGGTGGTGTCGCTGGGCGCGTCCGGGTCCGTGATGGCCGTCCACCCCGAGGCGCTCTACGACCCGAACGGCATGGTGACCGCGCTGGCGGACGCCACCGGCATGCACCTGCCCGTGGTCACCACGCTGAACGCGGTGCGGGCCCTGCGCGGCACCGCGGAGCTGCTCGGGCTGCCCGACCTGGAGAGCCTGTCCGACCTGGCGATGAAGTCGACGCCGGGTTCGCACGGGCTGGTGCTGCTGCCCTACCTGGAGGGCGAGCGGACGCCGAACCTGCCGCACACCGCCGGGACCCTGTCGGGGCTGCGGCGGGAGTCGATGAAGCCGGAGCACCTGGCGCGGGCCGCGTTCGAGGGCATGCTGTGCGGGCTCGCGGACGCGCTGGACGTGATGCGCGGCCGGGGCGTGGAGGTCCGGCGGGTGTTCCTGCTGGGGCAGGCCGCGGAGCTGCCCGCCGTGCAGGCGGCGGCGCCCTCGCTGTTCGGGGCGCAGGTGGTGGTGCCGCGGCCCGCGGACTACGCGGCGATCGGCGCCGCCCGGCAGGCGGCGTGGGCGCTGGGGGTGTCCCGGGGCACCCTGGACCCGCGGACGCCGCCCGTCTGGCAGGGCGCGGTGGCGCAGGTGCTGGAGCCGGGCGAGGACCTGGCGGTGGGGCAGGCGGTGCGCCAGCAGTTCGTGTCGGTGCGCGAGCAGACCCACCCGGGGGCGTTCCGGATATGAG
>NZ_LIRG01000782.1 GCF_001419695.1 Streptomyces prasinopilosus | reverse complement strand
GCCCGACAGAGGTCCGGAGGGGGGCCCGGTGGGCCGGTCGGGGGACGGCGGTTCGACGGTCACGGGCCCTTCCTCCCACCGCGGTTCCGGAAGACGGCCACCGGGTCGGCATCGGCACGGCCACGGTGGTCCTTGCGTCGTCGGTTCATTGTGTGCCCCGTCGGTGCGCCTGCCGCAAGCCGACGCGGACGGACCTCCCGGCGGGCGTCCCGTGCGGAGGCTGCTTAGCGTGCAGGGGTGGATTCACGCACCCTCTCCGACCTGGCGGTCCCCCGCCACGGCTGGGCGCAGGCCCTCGTCACGGTGCTGGGCGGCCTGCTCTCCATGGGCCTCGTGGCCGCGCTCGGACTGGGGGCGGCCGGTGCCACGGACCTCCCGGACGGTTCGTTCCCCGGGGTGCTCGCGGCGACCGTCGTCACGGCCGTCGGCGGGTCGGTGGACCTGTCCGGCGACGCGAGCGGCCTGGCCGGCGCGGAGGGCGGCCTGACCGTCATGCCGCTGTCCGTCACCCTCACCGGCGCCCTGTTCATCGGCTGGAGCTTTCTGCGCCCGTTGCGCCACCGGGCCGTCGCCGGGGCGCCGGAACTCGCCGGGTGGGCCGCGAGGATCGCCGCCCTGTGGTTGGTCGCCCTGCTCTGCCTGGCCTTCGCCGCCCGGCACACGTTCGAGGTCTCCCTCGGGGAAGGCGCCCTGGACGATCTCGGTGAGCTGTTCGGAATCTCCCCCGAGATCGGCTTCGCCGCCGATGTGCCGGTGACCGTTCTCGTCGGCCTGCTCTGGCTGGCGGGCGTCCTGGTGCTGGCCCTGCTGGTGTCGCCCGGCGCCCCGCTGCCGGGCCGGCTGCTCCGGTTCCAGGCGGCGGTACGGCCCGCGGCGCACGCGATGCTGCACCTGCTGCTCGCCTGCGTCGTCGTCGGCGGCCTGGTCGCGCTGGTCGTCGCGGCGACGCGGGGGCGTCCGGCGGAGACGTTCGCCCTGCTCCTGCTGGGCCTGCCCAACGTGGCCTGGCTCGCGCTGACCATCGGGCTGGGCGCCACCTGGGACGGCAGGGTGGCGGGCCCCTTCGGACTGCCCGTGCCGCACGTCCTGGACGAGGTGCTGCGCACCGAGGACGTCTCGGCACTGAACCTGGGCACACTCGCCGAGCACGACGGCAGGGTGTGGTGGCTGCCGGTGGCCGTCGCGGTCCTGCTGCCGGCCGTGGCGTTCGTGATGGCGGCCCTGTCACCGGCCCGGATCCGGGCCTGGCAGCACGCCGTGCACCTGGCGGTGGCGTTCGCCCTGGCGGTCCTGACGATCTGCCTGGTCGGCCGGATCTCCGCCCGGCTCGGACTGTCCGTGCTCGGCATCGGCGACCTGGACACGGGGCTCTCCGGTCAGGTCCTGCTGCAACCGCGTCTGCCGGGCGCGCTGGGACTGGCCCTCCTGTGGGGTCTGGTCGCCGGCTTCGCGGGCGCGCTGCCGGCCCGGAGGATGCGCCGCCGGACCGGCTGACGCGGACGGACGGCCGGCAGCGCCGGAGAGGACCAGCAGTCCGGCAGGGCCGGCGGGCCGGGCGGGGTCTCCCGGGACGGCGCACCTGGGGCGTGTTTCGAAAGGAGCGCCGTCCGCCCGAAGGGCGGGCCCCGCGGCGTCTGGTGCGGTGCATCGCAAGGCGGAGGGTCGCCCGCGTACTGGGCGTACGCGGGCGATCCCGACAACGCGGCGAGGCGCCGTGCCAGACGCCGCGGGGCAGGAGGGACTTTCGAAACACGCCTTAGGTCCGCGCCCGCCCGAACGCCGGTCGCGCCCAGGCCGGTGGGGGCCGTGGTGCGTCCCGCTCCGTCTCCCCCGCCGCCGGTGCGGCTCCGCTCGGGTCCCCGACGGCGTTTGCGCCGCGGTCGCCGCCCGTGCCCCCGTTCCGGCTGCCGCGCAGGTCCACCCGGGTGGCGGGATGGTGCCCCCCGGGAGCGGTCGCGGTGCCGTCCTCCGTGACGGCGGCGCGCAGGGCGGCGACGAGGTCCAGGCAGGACGCGTACCGGTCGTCGGGGCTCTTCGCCAGCGCCTTGGCGAGGACGGCGTCGGCCCGCGGGGGGAGATCGGGACGTGCGGCGGTCAGGGGTGGCGGCTCGTCGTACTGGTGGGCCCAGAGCAGGGCCATGTCGTCGTCCCGCTGAAAGGGCGGACGGCCGGTGAGGGTCTCGTGGACGACGCAGGCGAGCCCGTAGACGTCGCAGCGGGCGTCGACCGGACGTCCGGAGATCTGTTCCGGGGCCACGTAGTCGAGGGTGCCGACGAACTGGCCGACGGTGGTGAACCCCGTCAGGGACAGGGACTTCTTGGTCAGGCCGAAGTCGGTCAGGTAGACGTGCTCGGGGTGGTCGCTGTCGGTGCCGCGGGCGACCAGGATGTTGCCGGGCTTGACGTCCCGGTGGACCAGGCCCTGCTCGTGGGCGGCGTCGAGTGCCGAGGCCGCCTGCGCGGCGATGCGCAGCGCGGTGCGGGACGGCAGGGGTCCCTCACGGTCGAGGAGGCGGCGCAGGTCGCTGCCCTCGACGTACCGCATGGCGATGTAGAGGATGCCGTCCGTCTCCCCGGCCTCGAAGACGGGGACGATGTGCGGGTGGTCGAGGGCCGCGGCGGTACGGGACTCGTGGGTGAAGCGGCGGCGGAAGACGTCGTTGCGGGCGAGTTCCGGGGCGAGCAGCTTCAGGGCGACGGTGCGGTCCAGGCGCAGGTCCCGGGCGCGGTAGACGACGGCCGTGCCGCCGCGGCCGATCTCCCGCTCGATGCGGTAGCCGGCGACCCGCCGCCCCGCCGCCCCGGAGGGGCGGCCGGCGGACGGGCCGGCGGGGCGCATCATCGGACGCCTCGGTCCGGGGCAGCGGTGCGGGTGGGGGCCTGTCCGGGGG
>NZ_LIRG01000781.1 GCF_001419695.1 Streptomyces prasinopilosus | reverse complement strand
ACCCCTCCGGCTTCACCGGCCGTGAACTGCTGGACGACCACGTGATCCATGCCGACCTGGTGCTGACCGCGACCCGCGACCACCGTGCCCAGGTCATCTCCATGGGGCACTCGGCGGGCCTGCGCACCTTCACGCTGAAGGAGTTCACCCGCCTGGTGAACGCGATCGACCCGGCGACCCTGCCCCCGCTGGACGAGGGCCTGGTCATGCGCGCCCGCGCCCTGGTCCGCGCCGCCGCCGCGCTGCGCGGGTGGGGACGCCCGTGAGGGCGGTGACGACCGGGTCCAGGGCCTGGTGTATCTCGTCGCCGATGGAGCGGAAGAACGGCAGGGGCGCCCCGTACGGGTCGTAGACCTCGTCCGCCTCGGCGGTCGGCGCCAGCAGCCACCCGCGCAGCGCGGCGGCGGCGCGGACCAGGGCGCGGGCGCGCATGACCAGGCCCTCGTCCAGCGGGGGCAGGGTCGCCGGGTCGATCGCGTTCACCAGGCGGGTGAACTCCTTCAGCGTGAAGGTGCGCAGGCCCGCCGAGTGCCCCATGGAGATGACCTGGGCACGGTGGTCGCGGGTCGCGGTCAGCACCAGGTCGGCACGGATCACGTGGTCGTCCAGCAGTTCACGGCCGGTGAAGCCGGAGGGGTCCGCGCCGAAGTCGGCCAGCACGGTCTCCGCGTGGGACTCCATCGGCGCGCCCTCGTGGCCCCAGGTGCCCGCGCTCTCCACGATCAGCCCGCCGCCCAGGATGCCCAGCCGCTGACTCACGAAATGCCGGGTCAGCCGCTCGGTGATGGGCGAGCGGCAGACGTTTCCGGTGCTGACGTGGAGGATGCGGAAGGTGTCGCGCGGGAATCCGAAGGTGGTCGTCTCCTCCGCGCCGCGTTCCCCGTCGCCTATGCCGCGCCCCGACTCGGGGGCCGTCAATTCGCCACCTCGAGGTCGGGTACCACTTTGCGCAGCTCCTCCGGCGAGAGGGCGCCTTCGCGCAGCAGCACGGGCACGGGGCGCGTGACGTCGACGATCGACGAGGGGACGATGCCCGGGGTGGGCCCGCCGTCGAGGTAGACGGAGACGGAGTCGCCGAGCATCTCCTGTGCCGCGTCGCAGTTCTCCGGCGCGGGGTGGCCCGTCAGGTTGGCCGAGGAGACGGCCATCGGGCCGACCTCGGTGAGCAGCTCGATGGCGACCGGGTGCAGCGGCATCCGCACGGCGACGGTGCCGCGGGTGTCGCCGAGGTCCCACTGGAGGGACGGCTGGTGGCGGGCGACCAGGGTCAGCGCGCCCGGCCAGAACGCGTCGACCAGTTCCCAGGCCTGTTCGGAGAAGTCCGTGACGAGGCCGTGCAGGGTGTTCGGGGAGCCGATGAGCACGGGGGTGGGCATGTTGCGGCCGCGTCCCTTGGCCGCCAGGAGGTCGGCGACGGCCTCGCCGGTGAACGCGTCGGCGCCGATGCCGTAGACGGTGTCCGTCGGCAGCACCACGAGTTCGCCGCGCCGGACGGCGGACGCGGCTTCACGCAGACCGGTCGCGCGATCGGTCGCGTCGTTGGTGTCGTATCGCCGAGCCATCTGGCGGGCCTCCTCGTACACATGCGGCTGGGGTGGTTGAAGTCTGCCGGACGCTCACGGCACCGCCTTGCGGGCAGTGGCGAACCGGGGCCGGTTGTTCAGGTCGGGGTGGTCGGCGGCGTCGGTCCAGCCGCGGTCCTCGGCGAAGATCCACGGCACCTGGCCGCCCTGGGTGTCGGCGTGCTCGACGACGACCACGCCGCCGGGGCGCAGCAGGCGGTGCGCGGTGCGTTCCAGGCCCCGGATGAGGTGGAGGCCGTCCTCGCCGGAGAACAGGGCCAGCTCGGGGTCGTGGTCGCGTGCCTCGGGGGCGACGTACTCCCATTCGGTGAGCGGGATGTACGGCGGGTTGGAGATCACCAGGTCGACCTGGCCGTCGAGGTCCGGGAAGGCCGTCAGGGCGTCTCCCTGGCGCAGCTCGACGCGTGACCCCTCCATGTTCTTGCGGGTCCACACGAGGGCGTCCTCGGACAGCTCCACGGCGTACACGCGCGAGCGCGGCACCTCCTGCGCGAGGGCGAGCGCGATGGCGCCCGAGCCGGTGCACAGGTCGACGACGCACGGCTCGACGACGTCCATGGCCCGTACCGCGTCTATGGCCCAGCCGACGACCGACTCGGTCTCCGGGCGGGGCACGAACACCCCGGGTCCCACCTGGAGTTCGAGGTAGCGGAAGTAGGCGTGCCCGGTGATGTGCTGGAGCGGTTCGCGCGCCTCGCGGCGGGCGACGACCTCCCAGTAGCGGGCGTCGAAGTCGGCGTCCCGCACCGTGTGCAGGGCGCCGCGCTTGACGCCGTGCACGAACGCGGCGAGCTCCTCCGCGTCGGTGCGCGGCGAGGGCACGCCGGCGTCGGCGAGCCGCTGGGTGGCCTGGGCCACCTCCGCGAGCAGCACGCTGCGGGGGCTTGGGGGTCGCCCCCCACTATGTTGCTGCACGCTCATCCTCCGGGAGTTGTGGTGCGGCCGGTACGGCGGCCCGGTGCCCGGGCCCCGCGGGCCCGGGCCGGTGTCATGCCGCGGCGAGCTTGGCGGCCGAGTCGGCGTCGACGCAGGCCTGGATCAGCGCGTCCAGGTCGCCGTCCAGGACCTGGTCCAGGTTGTACGCCTTGAACCCGACGCGGTGGTCCGAGATGCGGTTCTCCGGGAAGTTGTAGGTGCGGATCTTCTCGGAGCGGTCGACGGTGCGGACCTGGCTGCGCCGGACGTCCGCGGCCTCCCTCTCCGCCTCCTCCTGCGCCGCCGCGAGCAGCCTGGAGCGCAGGATACGCATCGCCTGCTCCTTGTTCTGCAGCTGGCTCTTCTCGTTCTGGCAGGAGGCGACGACTCCGGTCGGGATGTGCGTGATGCGCACGGCGGAGTCGGTGGTGTTGACGGACTGCCCGCCGGGGCCGGAGGAACGGTAGACGTCGATCCGCAGGTCGTTCGGGTTGATCTCGACGTCGACCTCCTCCGCCTCGGGCGTCACCAGGACGCCCGCCGCGGAGGTGTGGATGCGGCCCTGCGACTCGGTGGCCGGCACCCGCTGCACGCGGTGCACCCCGCCCTCGTACTTCAGCCGGGCCCACACGCCCTGGCCGGGCTCGGTGGCGCCCTGGCCGCCCTTGGTCTTCACGGCGACCTGGACGTCCTTGTAGCCGCCCAGCTCGGACTCGGTGGCGTCGATGATCTCGGTCTTCCAGCCCACGCGCTCGGCGTACCGCAGGTACATGCGCAGCAGGTCGCCGGCGAACAGGGCGGACTCGTCGCCGCCCGCGCCCGCCTTGACCTCGAGGATGACGTCCTTGTCGTCGTTGGGGTCGCGCGGGACCAGCAGCAGGCGGAGCTTCTCGGTGAGCTCCTCGCGCTGCTTCTCCAGTTCCTTGAGTTCGGCGGCGAAGTCCGGGTCGTCGGCGGCCAGTTCGCGCGCGGTCTCGATGTCGTCCCCCGTCTGCCGGAAGGAGCGGTAGGTGGTGACGATCGGGGTGAGTTCCGCGTACCGCTTGTTCAGCCTGCGCGCGTTGGCCTGGTCGGCGTGGACCGACGGGTCGGCGAGCTTCGTCTCCAGGTCGGCGTGCTCGGTGACGAGTTCCTCGACGGCCTCGAACATCTTGGGCTCCTGCTCCTGCGGGGGAAGGGGGAAGGCGGGCGACCAAAAACGCCGGTCCCGGCGCGCGCCCCGACCCCTTGCGCGGGGAGGGGGGTCGCGGCCGTGGACCGGCGCCAGGGCTCGTCCGGCGGATCGGAGGAGATCCGCCGGGCAGGCCCCAGGGGCTCGCTACTTCTTGGAGCCGGCGGCCTTGCCGAAGCGGGCCTCGAAGCGGGCCACGCGGCCACCGGTGTCGAGGATCTTCTGCTTGCCCGTGTAGAACGGGTGGCACTCGGAGCAGACCTCGGCCCGGACGGTGCCGGACTCGATGGTGCTGCGGGTGGTGAACGACGCACCGCAGGTGCAGCTGACCTGCGTCTCGACGTACGCGGGGTGGATGTCGCGCTTCAAGGTGACTCCTAGGTTCGGGAGGGCGCCGGGTCGCAGCCGCGGGATGCGGGAGCGTGAACCGGAGCCGACGTACCAGTCTGCCAGGACTGGCGCCATCCCCCAAAACCGGGGGCCGCCCCCCTTTGTTCCCGGGGCGGTGGCGGCGGTTCTCCCGGGCGGCGGCGTCGGCTTCCTCCGGGGCGGCGGGATCGCGGGGAGCGGTTGCCGGGAGGGCGCTCAGGGGGCGCTGACGACGTCCTCGGCCCTGCCGGCGGCCGCGGGGCCCGCGGCGGC
>NZ_LIRG01000780.1 GCF_001419695.1 Streptomyces prasinopilosus | reverse complement strand
CGAATTCCGCTTGCCGCCGGCGGCGTTCCCATCCGGCGGCAAGCGGAATTCGCACATCTGGACGCTACTACGGTGCGTGCTCGAACGGTTCCCGAGAGTGTAAATGAGCTTCAGCGTACTCCTGTCCCAGGGGTCATTTCCGGCACTCGCCGAATATGACACGGCGTTGATCCTGTCGGACTAAGCTCGCCCGCAGCGCACCGAGTTGGGATGAATTCGTGTGTCTGTTCCCTATTGCGCGGATGATTCCCCTGTCTTCCCGGTCCATCCCCACCCGCATGTCCCCCGACCACCAGCCGATTCGTTCTCAGAGGCCTACATGGTGAGTGTCCAATCCCCGCCCGGTCGCCGCGAACTTCCCTACGCGCGCGTGCTGTTGATGCCGGCCATAGTGATGGCCGCGGCAACCGGAGCCGCCGTCGCCCTGGTGACGGAGCCCGCCCGGGCGGCCGTCGGCGCCTGCGGCGTCGTCGCGACCCTGCTGGTGATCGCCGCCGCGGCCGAGGCGGTGCGCCGCGGCCGCGTCCTGCGGGACGAGCGAGCCGAACACGACCGTCACCGCGCGTACCTGGAAGCGCGGATCGCCGCCCACGACACGGAGACGCTGCACTTCGCGGACGCCGTGGTCCCCGAGGCCCTGGACTTCCTGCACCGCGGGAACACCCCCCGGGAAGTGATCCGCCACATCAGGGAGGTCAACCCGGCCTGGCGCGACCTGCCCGAGTACCAGATCAAACTGCTCAGGACGATGCTGAAGATCATCGACGACGAGGAGGCCCTGCGCGACTCCTCCCAGCGCTCCTTCGTCAGCATCGCCCGCCGGGTCCAGGCGATCGTCCACCAGCAGGCCAAGGAACTGCGGGAGATGGAGGAGGACCACGGCCGCAACCCCGAGGTCTTCGACGACCTGCTGCGCATCGACCACGGCACCGCGCTGATCGGCCGCCTCGCCGACTCCATCTCCGTGCTCGGCGGTGGCCGTCCCGGACGCCAGTGGCCCGAGCCCGTCGCCCTCTACAGCGTGCTGCGCGGCGCGATGTCCCGCATCCTCGAGTACCGGCGCATCGACCTGAAGTCCATCGCCAAGGTCAACATCAAGGGCATCTCCGTCGAGCCGGTCATCCACGCCGTCGCCGAACTGCTCGACAACGCCACCCGCTATTCCCCGCCCCAGACCAAGGTCCACGTCACCGCCATCGAGGTGCAGACCGGCGTCGCCATCGAGATCGAGGACGCCGGAGTCAGCCTCGACGAGAAGGCGCGGGCCCGGATCGAGGACAAGCTGGAGAAGGCCAAGGCGGGCGTCGACCTCCAGGACCTCGGCACGAGTCCCCGCCTGGGCCTCGCCGTCATCGGCCGGCTCTGCTCCAGGTACAAGATGCAGGTCTCGCTGCGGGCCTCCGCCTACGGAGGCGTCCGCGCGGTCCTCATCGTGCCGAGCGACATGATGACCACCGAGCCCGGCGTCGGCCTCGCCCACGGCATCGGCGCGACCGCGGTGCCGATGCAGGTCGACGCGCTCCCCGGCCCCAAGCGCGCCCCCAAGAAGCGCCGTCCCACCAGCCCGAGCATCCCCGCCACCGTCTCCATGGAGGACGACGTCCCCGAGGTCACCGAATGGACCTCCAACGGCCTGCCGCAGCGCCGCAGCCGGGTGAAGACGTCGCTGACCCAGCGGTACGCCGAACAGGCCGCCGCCGAACGGGCCGAGCGGGAGGCCGCCGAACGGGGCGAGACCATCCGGTCCCCCTGGCCGGCCCCCGAGCCCGAACCGGCCAAGCCGAAGGACGACCGCGAACCCGGGCTGTGGGTCGACGCGTTCTGGGACGGCCTGAAGAAGGACCTCGAACCCGGCGTCCACCCCACCGACTTCACCCGGAACCCGACCGCGTACCTGCATCTGATCAACGAACCGGCCCGCACCGAGGCCGAGGACGAGGGGGACCTCAAGTGATCCAGCAACGCGCCAACTTCGACTGGATGCTCAAGGAGCTCGCCGACGGCGTACCCGGTGTCGAGATGATCGTGGTGCTCTCGGCCGACGGCCTGCGCATCGCCCGCTTCGGCGGCGAGCCGGACGCCGCCGACCGGGTCGCCGCGGCCTGCGCCGGCGTACAGAGCCTCGCCGGTGCCGTCGCCGGAGAACTCCCGCGCAGCGACGGCGAGATGAAGATGGTGATCATCGAGATCAACGGCGGCTACTTCTACCTGATGGCCGCCGGCGCCAACGCCTATCTCGCGGTGCTCTCCGACATGACCTGTGAACCCGGGCGGATGGGGGGCATGATGCGCGACCTCGTCGTCCGCATCGGCGCCCACCTCACCAGCCCGCCCCGCCGGAACGGGACGACCGTATGACTCCTCCGCAACGCCAGAGGCGCTCCCCGCAGGAGGACCCTCCTCCGCAACCGGCCCAGGACGGGAGGGAGGACGAACGGCCCAACCCGGAACGGCTGTACGTCGTCGCCGGTGCGGACGGGAACCGCGCGGACCTCGACCTCGTGACCCTGATCGTGGCGAGCGTCGAGGACCCCCCGCACTCCGCCACGCCCGAGCAGGCGGCCCTGCTCCGGCTCTGCGCCGCCCCCCTGTCCGTGGCCGAGCTCTCGGCCTACCTCAGCCTGCCGTTCGGCGTGGTGACCGTGCTGCTCACCGACATGCTGGCGGCGGAACTGGTGCAGGCGCGCGCCCCGATCGTCCGCAAGGCGCTGCCCGACCGTTCCCTTCTCGAAGCGGTGATGCATGGACTTCAAAGGCTCTGAGACCATCCCGGGCCCACGGACCGAGGATCAGCTGCCGCACACGGCCGAGGCCGCGGCGAAGATCGTGATCGTGGGCGGCTTCGGGGTCGGCAAGACGACCATGGTCGGGTCGGTCAGCGAGATCAAGCCGCTGACCACCGAGGAGACCATGACCCAGGCCGGCGTCGGCGTCGACGACAACTTCGGCTCCGCGTCCAAGACCGCCACCACGGTGGCCATGGACTTCGGCCGCATCAAGATCACCGAGCAGCTGGTGCTCTACCTCTTCGGCACCCCGGGCCAGGAGCGCTTCTGGTT
>NZ_LIRG01000078.1 GCF_001419695.1 Streptomyces prasinopilosus | reverse complement strand
CGGCGGGACGGGAACTCGCCGCGACCGATGACATCCCGGTGGGCGGGGGCGTGGTCTTCAGGGAGGAGAAGGTGGTGGTGACCCAGCCGGAACGGGGCGACTTCAAGGCCTTCTCGGCGGTCTGCACCCACCGCAACTGCCTGGTGGCGAGCGTCTCGGACGGCACG
Source organism: Streptomyces prasinopilosus (assembly GCF_001419695.1). Taxonomy (GTDB): domain Bacteria; phylum Actinomycetota; class Actinomycetes; order Streptomycetales; family Streptomycetaceae; genus Streptomyces; species Streptomyces prasinopilosus. The sequence continues at coordinate 3,638 of NZ_LIRG01000078.1, read as the reverse complement.
GTCGACTGCGCCTGCCACGGCAGCCGGTTCCGGATCACCGACGGCTCGGTGGAGCGGGGACCGGCCACCAGGGCGCTGCCCGCGGAGCGGATCACGGTGGAGGGAAATTCGATTCGCCTGGCGTGAGCGGGCCCGTACGCTCCCGGGCATGCACTCCGCCGAGCTCCTGGTCCGCGACCACACGGTCTACGCATGCGTCATGGGTTCGCGTGCCTTCGGCCTGGCCGCGGAGGGCAGCGACACCGACCGCAGGGGCGTCTTCCTCGCCCCCACTCCCCTGTTCTGGCGCTTCGAGAAGCCGCCCACCCATGTCGAGGGACCGGCCGGGGAACAGTTCAGCTGGGAGCTGGAACGCTTCTGCGAGCTGGCCCTGCGCGCCAACCCCACCATCCTGGAGTGCCTGCACTCGCCGCTCGTGGAGTACGCCGACGACACCGGCCGCGAACTGCTCGCCCTGCGCGGAGCGTTCCTCTCCCGCCGGGTCCACGAGACGTTCACCGTCCCCCACGCTCGGCTTCGCTCGCGCGGGCGGTGCCCCCATCGCATACGGCCGGCGCCGCAAGCTCGAGGCCGACGTCCGCACGCACGGGGCACCCCGCTGGAAGCACGCGATGCACCTGCTGCGCCTGCTGGCCTCCGCGCGCGACGTGCTGCGCACCGGCGCCCTCACCGTCGACGTGGGCGAGGAGCGCGAGCGTCTGCTCGCGGTGAAGCGGGGCCAGGTGCCCTGGCCCGAGGTCGAGGCCCGGATGGCCCGGCTGGAGCGGGAGGCCGGCGAGGCGCTGCGCCGTACGCCGCTCCCGGCGCGGCCGGACCGGCGCCGGATCGAGGACTTCCTGGTCCGCGCCCGCCGCGCTTCCGCCCTGCGGGGCTAGGGCCTGTCCGGCGGCTCGTGCCGGACAGGCCCGGGGGACGGCCCTCCGCCGCGGGTGCTCCCCTCAGCTGTCCCAGAGTTCTCCCAGGGCCAGCAGTTCGTCCCGGTACTCGATGCGGCCGGCCCAGGCGTCCGGCCAGGCGTCCGCGCCCAGGTGGGCGCCCGCGAAGGCGCCCGCGAGGCAGGCGAGGGAGTCGGAGTCACCGGAGGTGCAGGCGGCGCGGCGCAGGGCCGTGAGCGGTTCGCCGGCGAAGAGCAGGAAGCACAGCAGCCCGGTCGCGAGGGCCTCCTCCGCGATCCAGCCCTCCCCCGTGGCCAGGCACGGGTCGGTCTCCGGCGAGACGGTGCGCACGGCGTGCCGGAGGCGTTCCAGGATCTCCAGGCACTCGTCCCAGCCGTGCGCGATGAAGTCCCCGGGGGTGGCGGCCCGGGCCCGGGTCCACAGGTCACCGAGCCACTCCGCGTGGTAGCGGGTGCGGTTCTCGTGGGCGTAGGAGCGCAACAGGCCGATCAGTCCGGTCGGTTCGGCGCCCTCGGCGAGCAACCGCACGGCGTGTGCGGTGAGGTCGGAGGCGGCGAGCGCGGTCGGGTGCCCGTGGGTGAGCGCGGACTGCAACTGGGCGGCACCGGCGCGTTGTTCGTCGCTGAGACCGGGGACCAGTCCGAGGGGGGCGACGCGCATGTTGGCGCCGCAGCCCTTGGAGCCGAGCTGGCTGGCGTCCTGCCAGGGGCGGTCCGCCCGTTCCAGGAGTCCGCAGGCCCTGAGGCAGGTGGTGCCCGGGGCCCGGTTGTTCTCCGGCGACCGGTTCCAGGCGATGAACTCCCGCCGTACCGGTCCGGCCAGTCCCGCGGGCGTCAGCGCTCCCCGCTCCATGGCCGTCCGCAGCCCCTTGCCCAGCGCGAGCGTCATCTGCGTGTCGTCGGTGACGATCGCCGGCTCCGGCAGTTCCATCTCCCGCCACGGACCGCACTCGGCGAGGATCGAGGGGACGTCGTGGAACTCGGTCGGGAAACCCAGCGCGTCGCCGAGGGCGAGGCCGGTGAGCGCCCCGGTGGCGGCGCGTTTGGTGACGAGGGTCGCGGTCATGCGGGGCGTCCTTCCCGAGGGGTGCGGAGCAGGGGCGGGTGCAGGGCGGCGGCCGGGCCCGCGCGGTACAGGGCGGCCGGTTTGCCGCGGCCGCCGGTGAGGCGTGCGGCACCCGGGACCGGTTCGACGAAGCCCGGGGTGGCGAGCACCTTACGGCGGAAGTTGGGCCGGTCGAGCGCGGTGCCCCACACGGCTTCGTAGACCTGCCGCAGCTCGCCGAGGGTGAACTCGGGCGGGCAGAAGGCGGTGGCGAGGCAGCTGTACTCGAGCTTGGCGCCGACGCGTTCCCGGGCGTCGGCCAGGATCCGGTCGTGGTCGAAGGCGAGCGCCCGCGCGGAGCCGTACGGGACCCAGCGGGCCTGCGCGGCGTCGCCGCCCCCGCGCGCCTCCGGGGCGTCGGGCAGCAGCGCGGTGAACGCGACCGACACGACCCGCATCCGGGGGTCGCGGCCGGGCTCGCTGTAGGTCCGCAGCTGCTCCAGGTGCAGTGCGGACACGTCCGTCAGCCCCGTCTCCTCGGCGAGTTCGCGCCGGGCGGCGGTCTCCGCCGACTCGTCCGGCCGCACGAACCCGCCCGGCAGCGCCCAGCGGCCCGCGTACGGCTCCTCACCGCGTTCGACGAGCAGGCCGTGCAGCACACCCGCGCGGAGCGTGAACACGGCGAGGTCGACGGTGACGGCGAAGGGCTCGTAGGCGTGTCTGTCGTAGCCGACCACGACCGCACCCCCTCTTTATAGTCAGGTCGACTATAAAGAGGGGGTGCGGTCGTTCACAAGGTCTCAGAGCTCGACTTCCCGCATCAGCATGCCGACCTCGGTGTTCGACAGCCGGCGCAGCCAGCCCGACTTCTGGTCGCCCAGGGTGATCGGTCCGAAGCCGGTGCGCACCAGCTTGTCGACCGGGAAGCCCGCCTCGGCGAGCATGCGGCGCACGATGTGCTTGCGGCCCTCGTGCAGGGTCACCTCGACGAGGTAGTTCCTGCCGGTCTGCTCGACGACGCGGAAGTGGTCGGCGCGCGCGTAGCCGTCCTCCAGCTGGATGCCGTCCTTCAGCCGCTTGCCCAGGTCCCGCGGGATCGGCCCGACGATGTGGGCGAGGTAGGTCTTCCTCACCCCGTACCGCGGGTGGGTCAGCCGGTGGGCCAGCTCACCGTGGTTGGTGAGCAGGATGACGCCCTCGGTCTCGGTGTCGAGCCGGCCCACGTGGAACAGCCGGGTCTCGCGGTTGGTGACGTAGTCGCCGAGGCACTGGCGTCCCTCGGGGTCCTCCATGGTGGAGACGACACCGGCCGGCTTGTTCAGCGAGAAGAACTGGTAGGACTGGGTGGCGACGGTCAGGCCGTCGACCTTGACCTCGTCCTTCTCCGGGTCGACCCGCTTGCCCTGCTCCAGCACGATCTCGCCGTTGACCTCGACGCGCGCCTGCTCGATCAGCTCCTCGCAGGAGCGCCGGGAGCCGTAGCCGGCGCGCGCGAGGACCTTCTGCAGCCGCTCGCCCTCCTGCTCGGCGCCGGGGAAGGTCTTGGGCGGCTTGACGTCCTTCTTGCCCGCGTACCGCTCCCGGTTGCGCTCCTCGGCCCGTGCCTCGTACTCGCGGGACGTCGCCGGGACCGAGCGCCCCCGCTGCAGGGGCTTCCTCGGCCCGCCTTTGGCGCCTCCGCGGGCCGCGGGCCCGCGG
>NZ_LIRG01000779.1 GCF_001419695.1 Streptomyces prasinopilosus | reverse complement strand
TCGCCGCCGCCGCCGCCCTGCGCACCCCCTTGACCGGGATGCGGGTCTCGCGGGCGGCGTCGTACGACACCGCCCGCGAGACCCGCATCCCGGTCAAGGGGGTGCGCAGGGCGACGGCGGCGGCGATGGTCGGTTCGGCGTTCACCGCGCCGCACGTCACCGAGTTCGTGACGGTCGACGTGACGCGCACGATGAAGCTGGTCGAGGAGCTGAAGCAGGACAAGGAGTTCACGGGCCTGCGGGTGAATCCGCTCCTGCTGATCGCCAAGGCCCTGCTGGTCGCGATCCGGCGCAACCCGGACGTCAACGCGTCCTGGGACGAGGCGGCCCAGGAGATCGTGGTCAAGCACTACGTCAACCTGGGCATCGCCGCGGCCACCCCGCGCGGCCTGATCGTCCCGAACATCAAGGACGCCCACGCCAAGACGCTGCCGCAACTGGCCGAGTCCCTGGGTGAACTGGTGTCCACGGCGAGGGACGGCAAGACCTCCCCGGCGGCGATGCAGGCGGGCACGATCACCATCACCAACGTCGGTGTCTTCGGCGTCGACACGGGCACGCCGATCCTCAACCCCGGCGAGTCCGCGATCCTGGCGGTCGGTGCGATCAAGCTCCAGCCGTGGGTCCACAAGGGCAAGGTGAAGCCTCGTCAGGTCACCACCCTGGCCCTGAGCTTCGACCACCGCCTGATCGACGGCGAACTGGGCTCCAGGTTCCTCGCCGACGTGGCCGCGATCCTGGAACAGCCGAAACGGTTGATCAGCTGGGCGTGAGGGCTGCGACCGAGTAGGTTCGTCGCGGGAGGGGCGCCGCAAGTTCGCGTTGCGACGCCCCTCCCGCCGTGCCGGGCTCAGGCCTGGGGGAGTACGTACACCGGGGCCCCGTCCTCGGTTCCGCCCCGCGGGCGGATGCAGGCGTGCTTGCGCAGCAGCCGGAGGCATTCGTTGACGCGGTGCACGGAAAGCCCGGTGCGGGCGGCGATCGACTCCAGTGGCTCGCGCAGCTCACCCTGCTCGACCAGGACCGGGGCGATGACCACGGCCACCGCCCACACGTCCTCGGTCACGGACAACCGCTCCCGCCAGTGAGCCAGTACCGACTCCGTGGTGGGCGGCGCGGTGAAAGCGGTCCCGGGCGTCCGGCGTTCGAGGACGAGCGTGTCGAACCGGTCCGCGATGCGTTCCATCGCCCGCACCATGGCTTGTTGGACGGCGAGGGTCGCCTGTTGCACGGCGAGCGCGTCCTGGTGCGCGGTCAGCATCTCCTTCTGCAAAGCGATCGCCTCACGCTGCCCGCCGGCCAGCTCCTCGTCCAGCCGCAGGTTGTGCGCCTCCAGCCGGACGATGGCTTCGGCGACCTGCTCCGGCATGGCGTAGGCGACGGGGGCACCGGGCTCGGCGGGCTGCACCTCGGCCTTGTCGAGAGAGTACGAACCCTCGTGCTGAACGGTCTCGATGACTTCGGCGACCCACTGCTTGAAGGGTGCGCAAGCCGATTTGGTGCAGGCGTTGACGAGGAGGATGAGACCTTGGAGAGAGATGACGTGCAAGTCTCGACGCCACCCTCTACCTGCGGGAATGCTGAGACCGTAACCTCCAGTTACGGTCTCGAGCATCTCTCGATGCCCGTCGGGAACATGGTCTGCGAGAGCTTTCCGAGAGTTTGTGTGGCCGAGTTCCTTGCAGACGTCCACCGCCGGGAACCAATGTTTCCCGTCCGGCATCGTCAGCCTTCGCACCCGGGCGCCGGTCGCCGCGTAGACGAAGTCGCTGACGTCGATCGCCTCATGCCGCTCGGTGGAACTCTTTCGTTTGCTGGGTTCGTTCATGTGAACCACCTCCGCTGCGGAACGTAGAGCGGAGCGGAGGGCATATGCCAGCCGGTTCGAGGATGTTCACGACTGCGAGCGAAGAAGATCGAAAACCGCGGTATCAGCTGGTGGGAGGGTGTAGGGCGGACCTCGGCCGAGGCGCGGCACAGGGAAGGGAGCCTAGGGGGAACCGTGGTGCGGCGCGGCGTGAGGGGCGAGCGCGGCGGTCAGGGCGCGGTCGCTTCCGGCGGCCGCCAGGAGGCTGAGCCCGACGGGGCCGGCCGGGCCCCGCACTCCGGGCAGGGTCAGCACCGGCAGGCCCGCCGCGCTCGCGGCGCAGACCAGCCGCACCGTCGCGGTCAGCAGGGCCAGGCCGGTGCCGGCCGGGCCGGGCGGGGGAGCCGGGGTCGGGGTCGCCGGCTGTACGAGCGCGGTCCCTGGCGGGACCAGCTCGGCGAGCGTGCTCCGCGCCCGGGCCAGGGTGTCCCGGGCCCATGCCAGGTACTCGGCCGGCATGTCCTCGCCCGCGGCGACGGCGTGCGCGACTGCGGGCGAG
>NZ_LIRG01000778.1 GCF_001419695.1 Streptomyces prasinopilosus | reverse complement strand
CTCCGCAGGACTCCCGGGAGTCCTGATGACGCAGGTCAGACTATCCGCCCGGGTGAGCCTCCGGTGCGGCGATCACTCCGCCGGGACTCCGCCCCGCGCGAAGGCGGGGGGTCCCTTCCGTTCGGGATCGCGGACAGTTCCCGGCGGCGGGCCGCCCCCGCCTTCGCCGCCGCCGCGCGGCGCCCCAGCAGCCCGCCGTCCCGGTCCGCCGGTCCACGTCACCGGGCACGCCGTCCGCTCCCCCTCGACCGCTTTCCCCCCGTCCGCCGTGCGGGTGTCGGCCGTGGCGCGGGACGTCGCCCGACCGGGTCACCGGACGGGCGACCGCGCGGAGGTAGCGGCATGGTGGGGGTGCAGCCGTCGACGAACGCGTGGGACGGGGCCGCCCGCCGTCGCCCGCGCCGGCAGGGGCCCGGCGGCCGGGAAGACGTCACCACAGCGGTCCGCTTGGAGGATCCGTGCACGACAAGCCGCTCAGCAAGCTCGCCGGTCACCTGTTGCGTCGGCTGCCGGGCGCCTCGCACCCCGCACGGCACCGTGCCGGGCCGGACAGGTTCGGCCTGGAGGAGGAGAAGGTCCTCCGCTTCACCGAGGACAGGCTGGACCCCGCGGAGGAGGGACGGCTCGCGGAGGAGGTCGCCGCGGTGCTCCCCCTGGGCTGGTCCCTGTCCCCCCGGGCCAAGGAGCGGCTCCACGCGGTCACCGAACACCTCGGCGGCGAGCGCCGGCTGCTGGAGTGGCTGGACCGTCACCCCGGCCTTCCCCGCCTGACCGCACGGCTGGTCGCGCTGATGGGCATCCTCGACCGGTACAGCGACGACGCCGAAGTCGTCGAGGCCCTGCGCGCGTCCCGTGCCGAGGACCCGTTCCCCGCCGGGCTGGAGAACGTCCTGCCGCCGGGGACCAGCGAGGAGACGCTCAGCGACGTCTCCTACCGGATCGACGAGCTCCTCTTCGAGCGGCAGACGCAGGACGCCACGCGGCTCGCCCTGGCGACGACGGACTGGCTGCGCGACGCCACCCGGAGTTCCGCCCCCTCGTCCAGCGGGATCAGTGAGATGCGCGAGCTGATGACCCATCTGCGCAAGGACATCGGCGAGGCCGACGCGGCGGCGTAGCCGGCGCGTCGGCCTCGCCGATGT
>NZ_LIRG01000777.1 GCF_001419695.1 Streptomyces prasinopilosus | reverse complement strand
GGCGGCACGGTGCGCGGCGGCTTCCGCCGCGCACCGTGCCGCCCCGCGGGAGAACCGCTCAGCGGCTCACCACGTGCCGTTCGTCGGGGACGCAGTGGGTCATGGTGAGTCCCTCCACGTCGCGCGGCGGGTTCTCACCGAGACTGGCCAGCCGCTTGCGGTCCTCGTCCGTCAGGTCCTGGCTCTCCAGGGGCTTCAGGTGGGCGACGTCCTGCGGACCGATGCCGAGGCCCTCGCCGACCCTGAGGCCGAGGTCGTTCTCGGCGAGGAGGCAGTGCCACACCATGCGCTCCTGCACCTCCCGGTCGCACTGGGAGAACAGGTCGACGAAGTTCTTGACCAGGTCGTCGCGCTCCCACTCCTCCATCAGGCAGTAGCGCTGCCCCGCCTGGAGGTAGTCGTTGGCGCGGGGGATGCGCTTGCGGGTGAGCCGGCCCCGGATCTCCGGGCCCTGGTCGTCGTGCGTCGGGTACTGGGCCTCCCGCAGACCGCCGGTGATCGACGGTTCGTAGTTCACGTGCGGGTTCTCACCGGCGCCGTCCTGGTGGTACGTCATCTGGCCGTCGCGCTGGTTGGTGCGCACCTCGGCGTGCTTGGCCTGGTTGACCGGCAGCTGGAGGTAGTTCGGGCCGACGCGGTGGCGCTGGGTGTCGCTGTAGGAGAAGGTCCGGCCGACGAGCATCTTGTCGTCGGAGAAGTCCAGGCCGTCGACGAGGACGCCGGTGCCGAAGGAGATCTGCTCGTTCTCGGCGAAGAAGTTGTCCGGCATCCGGTTCAGCACCATCTTCCCCACCGGCTTCGGCGGGAAGTCCTGCTCGGGCCAGGTCTTCGTGTCGTCCAGCGGGTCGAAGTCCAGCTCCGGGTGGTCGTGGTCGTCCATCATCTGGACGAGCAGTTCCCACTCCGGGTAGTCGCCTCGCTCCACCGCCTCGTAGAGGTCCTTGGTGGCGTGGCCGAGGGAGCCGGCCTGCACGTTGGCGGCGTCCTCCTCGGTCATGGAGCGCACGCCCTGCTTGGGCATCCAGTGGTACTTGACGAGCTTGGTCCCGCCCTGGGCGTCCACCCACTTGTAGGTGTTCACGCCGAACCCCTGCATGTGCCGGTAGTCCGCCGGGATGCCCCGCGGGCTGAACAGGTTGACCAGCATGTGCATGGACTCGGGCGTCTGCGACATGAAGTCGAAGATGCGCCGGGGCTGCTGCTCGAAGGTGACCGGGTCGGGCTTGAGGGAGTGGATGACGTCCGGGAACTTGATCGCGTCCCGGATGAAGAAGACACCCAGGTTGTTGCCGACGAGGTCCCAGTTGCCGTCCTCGGTGTAGAACTTCACCGCGAAGCCGCGCGGGTCGCGGGCCGCCTCGGAGGAGTCGCGCCCGCCGATGACGGTGGAGAAGCGGACGGCCAGGTCGGTGCGCTTGCCCTGCTCCTGGAAGAGCTTGGCCCGGGTGTAGCGGGAGACCGGTTCGTCCCCCCACTTCCCGTACGCCTCGAAGTAGCCGAAGGCGGTGACGCCGCGCGCGTGGACGACGCGCTCGGGGATGCGTTCCCGGTCGAAGTGGCTGATCTTCTCCAGGAACTGGTAGTTCTCCAGGGTGGCGGGCCCCCGGGCGCCGACCGTGCGCTGGTTCTGGTTGTCGTAGACCGGGTGGCCCTGGCGGTTGGTGAGTACCTTGCGGTCGTCGCCCGGAGCAGGACCCCGGCTCGAAACGTCCGTCATGTCTGTGCACTCCTTCGGCTGCTCATGACTGGTGGCGGGCCGGGGCACGGCGGCGCGCGGCCGCGGACCGGCCGCCTTCGGCCGGGCGGGAGCCCCGGTGTCCCGGCAGCCCCGTGCCCCTTCCCGGTGCCCCCGGTTTCCCAGGAACCACGCGGTCACTCACGCCTCGGTGGCCCGCTCACTGAACGTCCGCCGCCCGACGGCCGGGCCCGCGCACCTGCGCGCGTCCCGCCGGGGGCTTGCGTACGAGGGCCATGCTGCCGTGCATCGGGGAGACCGGCGACTCGGAGCGGCGGCGGCCCGCCGCGTCCGCCGCACGGCCGGGGCGGCGGGCCGGGGGCAGCGGTTGCGGGAGCCGTACGCGGCGGGGCCGGTCCGGTGGAGGCCGCGGGGGTGCGCGGCGCGCGGGAGCGCGACCGGTCCCCCGTTCCGGTCGTGCCCCCGCGGCACGGCGAACCTATGTGAACGGCGGTGCGGCTGGGTACAGCACCGGTGCCCGCTGCGCCGGCCGCGGGACTCAGCCGTGCACAACCGAGTCCGTTACGACCCGTTTCACCCCGCGCGATCCGGCCGGAACGGGGGCGGTGGTCCGGCGTTCACCCGGACGGGGTCGCGGGCGCCGGATCCGCGAACACCGGTGTCTCCAGCTCTCCCAGGGCCAGATGGGCGAGCACGACCTCGTACAGGTCGGCGCCGGCGGCCAGCAGCTGGCGCTCCAGGACCGGCTCGGCGCTGCGGACGTGCTCGCGCACGGTCTGCGCGTGGACGCCCAGGAGCCGCGCGGCCCGCTCGGCGTTGCCGCCGGCCGCGATCCAGGTGCGCAGCGTGCGGCGCAGGGGACGGGCGTCCCGGTCCAGGCGGGCCAGCAGTTCCCGCGCCCAGGCGCGCACGGCGGGCCCGGACACCAGTCGGGCGAGTCCGGGGGCGGACGCCTCCGGGGCGCTGTCCGCCCGGCCGTCCTGGAGGGTGAACTCGGTGCGCAGCGCCAGGTGCACGACGGCGCGGGCGGTGAGGTCGCCGAAGTCGGCGCCCAGCACGTTCTCGACGCGTTCCATGCGGGCACGCACCGTGTTGCGGCTCACGCCGAGGATCCTGGCCGTGCTGACGGCGGTGAACTCCAGGCCGAGACGGGTGGTGGCGAGGAGTTCGGCACGGGTGTGGTGCGGCACCGCGTCCAGGGGGCGCAGCAGCCGGGCGCTCCAGCCGCGCAGCGCCGCCGGGTCCGTCAGCCGCTCGGGGTGGGTGCGTTCCGCGTACACCGCCGTCCGGTCCGGGCGGAAGCGCGCCACGGCGAGTGCGCTGACGGCCTGCCCGTACGCGGTGGCGGTCCGGGCGAGACTCTGCCGGACGCTGCCGCCGAGGAAGGTGCCCGGATGCCGTTCGACCAGGGACTTCAGATCGCCGGCGGTCGCCTCGCGGGGGCCGACGACGATCACGTGCCCGTCGGTCGCCGGGCACCGCACGACCAGCGCCTCCTCCGCCGTGCCCTTCAGGGCCTCCTCGGCGAGGCGGTCACGGCGGGCGGGGTCGGACTCGACGACGTAGACGCACGCGGTGTCGGCCTCGAGCAGGCCCGGCCAGAGCCCCGCGGCCACCCGGCGGGCCGCGACGGTGTCCTCGACCATGAGCAGCTGGAGGATCGCCAGCCGCAGGTCGGCGCCGGCCCGCCGCAGCCGCCGTCCGGCCGCGTCGGTCTCACCGGCGGCCAGCAGCAGTTCGATCACCTGGGCGGTGTGCGTGACGACGTCCGCGCTGTGCCGGTCGAAGGGGGCGCGCCGGGAGACGGCCAGCGCCCGGGTCCGGGAGGGGTGCCCGACCCGCACCAGGCGCAGGTGCAGGTCGCCGTCCTCCCGGGCCGCGGAGGCGATCCGGCCGGACGTGACGTCGGCGACGAGGCTCTCGTCCGGCACCGGCCCGGTTCCGGCGACGGGCGTGCCGGTGTCGTCCAGGAGCACCGCCGACCCGTGCACCGTGCGGGCGAGCCAGTCGACGACCCTGCGGACGTCGCGGCCCGCCGGCCGCAGGTGCTCCAGCAGTTCCCGCGCCCAGCCGGGCCGTCCACCGGCCGCCGCCGGCCGCGGGATTCCGTCCTCACGGGCTGCCACCGCGGCCTCCCCCTCGCGTCCCGGGCCGCTCCGGCCCGGCACCGGACGTTACCCCACGCACGCGGCAGGCCCGTCCCGGACGGAGGGGGCGGGAGCGGGCCCCGCACCACGTCGGCACACCACCGGCACACCGCCGGCACACGGACGGTCCCTGCGACCGGGGCGCGGGTGGGTCCGGGCGGCCCGGCCGGGTGGTGCGCGGTCCCGCCGTGCGGTCGGCATAAGCTCGGTGAATGGCGAAGTACTTCGACGTTCACCCCGACAATCCCCAGCCGCGCACCATCTCCCAGATCGCCGCGAGCATCCGCGACGACGCCCTGATCGCGTACCCGACCGACTCCTGTTACGCGCTCGGCTGCCGGCTCGGCAGCCGGGAGGGCATCGACCGGATCCGCAGCATCCGCAAGCTGGACGACCGGCACCACTTCACCCTGGTGTGCCGGGACTTCGCTCAGCTCGGCCGGTTCGCGCGGATCGACAACGACGTGTTCCGCGCGGTCAAGGCGTCCACGCCGGGCAGCTACACGTTCATCCTGCCCGCGACGAAGGAGGTGCCGCGCATGCTCCAGCACCCGAAGAAGAAGACCGTCGGCGTGCGCATCCCCGAACACGTCGTCACCCAGGCGCTGCTCGCGGAACTGGGCGAACCCCTGCTGTCCAGCACCCTGCTGCTGCCCGACGAGGACGAACCGATGACCCAGGGCTGGGAGATCAAGGACCGGCTCGACCACGTGGTGGACGCCGTGGTCGACTCCGGGGAGTGCGGCACCGAGCCGACCACGGTGATCGACTTCTCGGACGGCGAGGCCGAGATCGTACGGCGGGGCGCGGGGGACGTCTCACGGTTCGAGTGACGGCGACGCGGGGCACCGCCGCGGGCCGCGGGGAGCCGCGGGAGCGGCGGCGGACGTGCCGGGGCGCGCGGGCCGTCCCGGGGAAGCGCACCCCGCGCCCGGTCGCACCCGGCGGGGCCGGGGCGCGGGCCCGGGACATGCCGGCAGGGGGCGCGGCCGCCGCGCCCGCCCGCAGCGGCCTTCCCCCGGGGGCCGGCGGTCCGGGGGCGGTCACCAGCGTCCGGGGGCGGTCCCGGTGATCGGCTCCGAGGGGCGGCCGTCGGTGCCCACCGGCACCTCCCCCGCGAGCATCACCCGGTGCATGATCCTCGGGTGGCCGAGGTGGGCGGCGTCGCCCGGGGCGAGGTGGATGGTGGCACGGTTGTCCCAGAACGCCACGCTCCCCGGCTCCCACCGGAAGCGCACCGTGTACTCGGGCCGGGTCGCCTGCTCCAGCAGCATCTCCAGGACCGCCCGGCTCTCCGGCCGGGACAGCCCGGTGATCCGCTCGACGTAGTAGCCGTTGACGAACAGCACCCGCTCCCCCGTCTCCGGATGGACCCGCACCAGGGGGTGCTCGGAAGCGGTCTGGTGGTCCAGCAGGTGCCGCACATAGGCGTCGTCGCCGGACCGGGGCAGGTAGCCGACCCCCAGCCGGTGCTCGGCGCGCAGCCGGTCGGCGAACTCCCGCACCGGGGCGGACAGTCCGGCGTAGGCGGCGGCCAGGTTCGACCAGGTGGTGTCACCGCCGTGGGGCGGGACGGTCTGGGCGCGCAGGATGGTCGCGGCGGGCGGGTCGATCCGGGCGCCGTGGTCGCAGTGCCAGCCGCGCAGCAGGGTGTGGCGGCGGCGCTCCAGCCATTCGTCGTGCTCCATGCCGAACCGGCCGCCGAGCTCCAGCCGGTCGGCGGTCGTCTCGATCTCCGGGAAGCCGGGCGGGGACGCCCTGCCCCGCCGGGGCAGGACGACCGGCTCGCCGAACCGCCGGGCCAGGGCCACGTGTCCGGCGTGGTCCAGCCGCTGCCCGCGGAAGAACACCACCTTCCAGCGCAGCACCGCCGCCCGGACGGCGGCGATCACGGCGTCGCCGGGTTCCCCGGCGAGGTCGACACCGGTGATCTCGGCGCCGATGTGCCCGGCGACCGGACGCACCTCGATGCCCGCGGCCGTGTCCGGCCCCGTCCCCGCCTGCCGCTCCCCGTCCGCCTGCCGTTTCCCGTCCGTGTGCCGCCCGGCGCTCCTCGTGCCGTCCGTGCCGTTCCCGCCCGTGGTCATGCGTGCCCCTCCGTCGGTCCGTCCCCGGCCGGTGCCGGTCCGGATGTGTCCGTGCCGCCCGTCCGGCCCACCCGCCGGGTTGATCACCGGCCGCCCGGTCGGTGAGGGTGGAGGGACGACACCGTCAAAGGGAAGGTCCCCCCGTGATCAGCATCCCGAACCACACGCTCAACGACGGCACGACGCTTCCCGCCCTCGGCCTCGGCACCTGGCCGATGGACGACGCGCAGGCCGAGCGGTCCGTGGCCGCGGCCCTGGAGGCGGGGTACCGCCTCGTCGACACGGCGGTGAACTACCGCAACGAGACCGGGGTGGGCCGTGCCGTGGCCCGTGCCGGCGTCCCGCGCGAGGAGGTCGCCGTGACGACGAAGCTCCCCGGCCGCCACCACGGCTACGAGGAGACCCTCGCCTCCTTCGAGGAGTCCCGCGCGCGTCTCGGCCTGGAGTACGTCGACCTGTATCTGATCCACTGGCCGCTCCCCCGGGTCGACAGGTACGTCGACTCCTGGAAGGCCATGATCAAGCTGCGCGAGGACGGTCTCGTACGGTCGATCGGCGTCTCCAACTTCACGCCCGCCCACATCGAGCGGCTGGAGGAGGAGACCGGGGTGCTGCCCTCGGTCAACCAGGTCGAGCTGCACCCGTTCTTCCCCCAGGAGGAGCTGCGCTCCCACCACGCGGACAAGGGCGTGCTCGTGGAGAGCTGGAGCCCGCTGGGCCGGGGTTCGCAGCTCCTGGACGACCTCGCCGTGGCCGCCGTCGCCGAGGCCCACGGGGTCACACCGGCCCAGGCGGTGCTGCGCTGGCACGTCCAGCTGGGGGTGCTGCCCGTGCCCAAGTCGGCCGACCCCGAGCGGCAGCGCGTCAACCTCGACGTCTTCGGCTTCACGCTGGACGACGCCCAGATGCGTACCCTCACGGACCGGGCCCACCGGCGGATCGGCGGGGACCCGGAGGTGCACGAGGAGTTCTGACCCGCGGCCGCCGGGCGCGCGGCCCCGGCGGCACAGGGGGTCCGGCCGTGGGCCGCGGTCCGTGGGGCGCGGGTCACGCCCGGTGGGCGCGGAGGGCCGCGAGCGCGCGGTCGGCGTGCGCGTTCATCCGCAGCTCGCTGCGCACGACCTCCAGGACGGTCCGGTCCTGCCCGATGACGAAGGTGACGCGCTTGGTCGGCGCCAGGGAGATGCCCCGCTTCACCCCGAACCGCTCGCGGACGGCGCCGTCGGTGTCGGACAGCAGAGGCATGCCGAGCGCGTGCCGTCCGGCGAACTCCGCCTGCCGCTCGACGGCGTCACCGCTGACGCCCACCGGCCGTGCGCCGACCGCGGCGAACTCGGCGGCCAGGTCACGGAAGTGGCAGGCCTGGGCGGTGCAGCCGGTGGTCAGCGCGGCCGGGTAGAAGAACAGCACCACGGGCCCCTCGGTGAGCAGCTCCGACAGCCTGCGGACGGTGCCCGTCTCGTCCGGGAGCGCGAAGTCCCCGACCGTGTCGCCCTTCTGCGGGCCCCCGCTCACGACGCACGCTCCGCGCCCCTGGCGACCCCGCGGGCCCACAGCACCAGCGGCAGTTGCACGGGCAGCCGCCCCCAGGCGGCCGTCCGCTGCGGTGCGGGGCGGTGGCGCCAGTCCACGGCCATCTTCACGTTGGCGGGGAAGACCCCGACGAAGAAGGCCGCCGTGGCCAGCGCGGCGGCCTTGCGCGTCCGCGGCAGCGCCACTGCGGCGGCCAGCGCGAGTTCGGCGGCGCCGCTGGCGTAGGTCCAGGCCCTGGGAGAGCCCGGCAGGGAGCTCGGCACGATGGGGTCGAACCGGCGGGGGGCGGTGAAGTGGGCGGTGCCCGCGGCGGCCAGCAGACCGGCGAGCAGCAGGGGCGAGCGATCGGACCGTGGCACGGTTCCTCCTCCGGGGGGCCTGCCCCGCGACATTACCGGACGGTAAGTGCGGGGGTCACCGGGTCGGGACCGGGCCGGGCGGGTCGGGCGGCTCCGGCGGGCGTGACGCCGCGCGGTTCCGCCTCCCCTTCGGCGGCGTGGGCGAGGAAGTCGTCGACCATGCGGTGGAAGAGGGTGGCGAGCTGGCGCAGTTCCTCCGGGGACCAGTCGGCGAGAGCCGTCTGCATGGCCCGCGCCCCGACCTCGCGGATGCGGGTGATGGCCTCCCGGCCCGCCTCGGTGAGTTCGACGCGGTGGGCCCGGCGGTCGTCGGGGTCCGGGACCCGGGTGACGTGGCCGGACTTCTGCAGTTGCTGCACGGTGCGGGTGACGTGCGACGCCTCGACGCCGAGGCGGGCGGCCAGCTCGCCGGGCCGCAGCGGTTCGGTGTCGGCCGCCAGCCGCAGCAGCGCCACGGCCGCACGGTCCAGGGGGACGCCGGCCATGCCCATCAGCCGTTCGTGCCGGCGGGCGCGGGAGCCCGTGTAGGTGATGCGCGTGAGCGCGCGCTCGATCTCGGTCACTTCCGGTGAGGCGGGGACATCGGGGACCGAGGATGCGTGCATGCGCCAACTTTACCATCTCCTTGCGTAACTCAATCAAACCGCGGAGGCGCGGAACGTACCGCTCCGCCCGCCCATGGGCGCCGGGCGG
>NZ_LIRG01000776.1 GCF_001419695.1 Streptomyces prasinopilosus | reverse complement strand
CGGGGCGCCGTCCGGCGCGGGGAGGCCGTGGAACCGGTCCCGCGGGCCGGACCGGACGGCACGGATGAGCCCCGGACGAAGAACCCTTCATCTCCGGTCCCCCGCGGCCGTCCGGGGCGCCCCGGCGCTCCCGCCGCGCGGGCCCTCCCGGTCCGGGCGGGTCAGTTGTCCAGGCCGATCGCGAACGCGGCCTCCAGGTCGTGCTGCGAGTACGTGCGGAACGCCACGTGTGTGTCCGTCCCCTCCACACCGGGGATCTTGCTGATCCGGCCCGGGATGACCTCCGCCAGGTCCTCGTGCTCCTTGACCCGGACGATGGCGATCAGGTCGTACGTGCCGGTGACGGAGAAGACCTCGCTGACGTTCTCCAGCGCGGCGATCCGCTCCGCGATCTCGGGGATCCGGTCCACGCTGGTCTTGATGAGGACGATCGCGGTGATCACTGCTGGTTCTCTCCCTCGGAGGCCGGAGCCGGTGCGCCTCTCACTGTAGTCGTCCCCGTGAAACGCGCCCACGCCCAGCAGAAGCCCAGCCCGAAGCCCAGCAGGTGGGCCAGGTACGCCACCCCCGGCCCGTCGGACGCCTGCCCCGCGGCCAGCCACTGCAGCACCACCCAGAACGGCAGCACCACCCACGCCGGGAAGCGCACCGGCAGGAAGAACAGGAACGGCAGCAGGCTGGTCACCCGCGCCCGGGGGAACAGGAGGAGGAAGGCGCCGAGGATCCCCGAGACCGCCCCCGAGGCGCCGACCAGGGACTGGTCCGAGTCCGCGTGGGCGACGGCGTACCCGAGCAGGGCGAGGTACCCGCAGCCCGCGTAGAACAGGGTGAACCGCAGGGGACCCATGCGCGCCTCGGTCATCGTGCCGAAGACGTGGAGGAAGAGCATGTTGCCGAGCAGGTGCACCCAGTTGGCGTGGACGAACAGGGCGGTGGCCGGGGTGAGGGCGCTCCGCGCGGACCCGTCGAACACGTCCGCGGGGATCACCCCCCAGTGGCGGAAGTAGGCGCGCTGCGCGGCGAGCAGCTCGTCCCCGGTCCCGTACCCCGGGTCGAGTCCCGAAGCCGGACCGATCAGGAAGACCAGGCAGCACACGACGATGAGGGCGTGGGTCACCGGTGCCGACGGCCGCCGCAGCGCCCCGGACACCGCCGTGCTCCAGTTGCGGATCATGGATACAGAGCATGGCGTAACCGGACGCAACAGCACAGACCGCCTCGCCGCCGCGGACGGGCGGGCGGCGAGGACCCGCCAGGCCGTAGGGTTACGTGCCAGACGCGCCGGGTGCCCGCCGCGTCACGGACACTGGAAGGAAGGCGAAGAGCCACGATGACGGTTCCCCTGCCGACTGCCTCGACGCGGTGGCGCTGCACCCTCTGCGGCAACCTCACCCGTTTCGACGTGACCCGCTCGTCCAGGGTCGTGGAGTACGTCCACCTCGACCTGGCGGGGGAGCCGAAGGTCGAGGAGCGTGAGGTCCTCGGTGAGACGATCGAGTCGGTGCGGTGCCGCTGGTGCAACGCCGTGGACCAGGTGGAACTCGTCGACAGGCCGGGCGCCGGCTCCTGAGGGAGCGGGCCCCGCCCAGGGGACCCCGTACGCGGGGCCGGACACAGGCAT
>NZ_LIRG01000775.1 GCF_001419695.1 Streptomyces prasinopilosus | reverse complement strand
ATCACCGCGGCGGCCGCCGCGGTGATGGTGCGCATGGTTCCCCCAAGGCGTGTGCGAGCTGAGGGGCCATCATGGCGTATCGGCGGGACGGCGGGCGGCCTGGCTGGGGTGGTGCGATACGCCTACGCGGCTCCGTCGAAGTCGAGGGCACCCTGCGCAAACCGGTCCTTGGCGAGGTCATGGTAGGCGGAGTTCAGGTCTATCCCCACGTACCGGCGCCCCAGCTGGCGCGCCGCGGCTCCGGTGGTGCCCGAGCCGCTGAAGGGGTCGAGGACGGTGCCGCCCGGCTTGCAGCCCGCCTTGATGCAACGGATCGGCAGGTCGATCGGGAACACCGCAAAGTGGGCCTCCGGGAAGGGACGAGTCGAGATCGACCACACGTCGCCCGGGTTCCGCCCCTTGGACTCACTGCGGGGCATGGGCTCGCGAATGGCATCCAGGTCGAAGTGGTAGCGGCGGGACTTGCTGAACAGGAACAGGTGCTCGTGCCGGGTGCTCAGGCGGTCCCGGACCGGCTCGGGCATCGCGTTCGGCTTATGCCAGATGATCTCGTTACGCAGTACCCAGCCGTCGTCCTGCAACGCGAACGCCACCCGCCATGGGATGCCGATCAGCTGCTTGGCGGCCAGCC
This sequence comes from Streptomyces prasinopilosus, assembly GCF_001419695.1. GTDB lineage: Bacteria > Actinomycetota > Actinomycetes > Streptomycetales > Streptomycetaceae > Streptomyces > Streptomyces prasinopilosus. The sequence goes on along the minus strand of NZ_LIRG01000775.1, from coordinate 3,056 downwards.
CGCCGCCGTTCTTGCCGCCGCTTCCGGCGGGAGTCGTCAGGTGGTTGCTGCGTCCGACGAGCCCGTCCGTCTTCGACTCGCTGCCCTTGGGGCTGCACACGTAGGAGTCACCGAGGTTGACCCAGCACGTTCCGTCGTCGGTGAGGACCCGGCGCGCCTCGGCGAACAGGGCGCGCATCGTCTCCACGTAGGCCGTGGGCGTCGCCTCCAGCCCGTACTGGCCGGCGGTGCCGTAGTCCCGCAGCCCGTAATACGGCGGGCTGGTGACGATGCAGTCGACCGAGCCGTCCGGCAGGGTGCGCAGGACGTCCAGGGAGTCACCCAGCAGCAGGGTGACCTGGTCGTCGCGGTAGTAGGGGGCTGGCTGGCTCAAGGCTGCTCCTGTCGGCGGCGGTCAGGCTGTCTTCAGGGTGGGCCAGGTTCGGCCGGACGTTCCCCCGGGTCAGTACGCGAGAAAGGCCCGGCCGCCGTGAGGCAAAGCCGGGCCGGGACGGGTGCGCCCGTGCCGTCGCTCTACGGCTTGTGGGTCTCGCAGCGCCACCCGCACGCGTAGAACCGTGCTGGCTGCCCGCACGGCGCCGCCCCCGCCTCGCAGGCCTTCGTGCCCCGCAAGACGTTCACCGGCGGGCTGCTGGCGTGCTGCTCCGGCGCAACTGCGACGAGAGACTCCTGCACGGTCGCTACGCGCTGTTCTGGTACCGCAGGAAGAAGGACCGGGGCCTCTACCGTCTGGAGGGTGACGCCCGGAGCGGTTTCCCCGCCCGCGGTCTCCGCCACGTCGTCCACGGTGATCGACAGCTCACCGCCCAGCCCGCGGCGCCTGAGTGGCGCACTCGGCTTCCAGTTGTCCTCCCCGAACTCGCACGTCAAGTCCGCGTCCTGCCCGGAGAAGTGGATCGCGTCGTCGGCCTCGACTGCGTCTGTGAACGTCGGCTCCTCCACGGCCCGGTATTCAGACCACCGGTCCCGGTCCTGGGCGGGCACCCACAGGTGACTGCCGGCCCGTGGATTGCTGGAGGACGGCACGAACAGCGGCGTCACGCTGCCGGTCGCTGCGCCGACGAGGGCCTGGCCGACGGCGACCTTGCGGCGGTCGCCGCGGTAGCCGGTCCAGCCCGACGCTTCGCCTTCCTGCCGCATGGGGGTGTCCCACTCAAGGTGGACCTTGTTGCAGCCCGTCTTGACCAGGCCGTTCGGGCACGGGCGCTGTGCGGCGGCCGTGCACTTCCACTCCGTCAGGACGCGGAACCCGCCGACGAGGGGGAGGTCGGCCGCGTTGGTGACCTGCCGCCAGGTGACCTCGTTGGTCAGCATCCAGTTGGCGCGGTCGATCAGGTGGAAGGAGTCATCGTGGGTGACCCAGTTCGCGGTCAGCCCTGAGGTGGCGTGCGCCTTCGAGCGGCGCAGCACGGTTCCGGGGCTGGCGTTGTATAGCTGCGCCTCGCAGCCGAGGCTGACGCCCCCCGCGGCGTGGATGGTCACGTCGGGGCGGGAGGTGCGGGACTTGGTCGCTTTCTCGACGCCGTAGTCGAGGTTGGCGGCTTCGGCGGTGCGGGCCATGAACTCCTTCATGGCTTTGTGGAGGTCGCTCTCCTCGGGCGTCATCGTGTAGGTGGTGGGCAGGTGCGCTGCCCTCAGGCGGAGAACGCCGTCGGGGCCGCGGTGTTTCCGCACGTACATGTACGGGCTCTGGACGCCGCTCAGTTCGGCTTTACAGCGGCGCCCGTAGTGGCTCTCCACGCACATCAGGAGTTGCCGGTCCCGCTCCGCGATGGGCCGCAGGAGCTGTGCGATCAGGTCGGCGGTGTCTATGCCGCCGATGCCGGCGAGCCCGAGGTCGTCCTTGTCGAGCTCGAGAAGGGTCTTCAGCCCGCTGTGCCATACGCCGTTCGCCACAGATGCCTCACCTGGGAGCAATGCGCGGAAGATGACGTAGGTACGTTACGAGCTGCCACTGACAACCGGGAGAGGGCAAGGGGAAAGCCCGGCCGCCATGGGGGCGCGGCCGGGCCGGGGTGGTGCGTTACCTCCTTCCGCGTGGGGACCGGAGGGCGATCAGGGCGAGTTCGGCGATACCTCCTGTCGCGATGAGGGCTTGGGTCTGGCCGGGGTCGAGTTGGCTGATGGCGGCTGCCGCGGTGAGCAGGAGCACTGCCCACGTGGTGGGGTCGGTCGGGATTCGGTCGTTGTGGGGGCTGGATGTGGTCACGGAGGTCCTTGTTGGGGGCGGTGGTCAGGGTTGGGTGGGCAGTGTTGCGGCAGGCCTGACGACCTTCGTGACGTTGTTGGGGGTGTGATGGCCGGGCCGGGCCCCCGAAGCTTGGTGGTGGAGGGGGCCCGGCGGGGCAACGGCTTCACCGTACCGCGTTAAGCATGGCGGTGCAATGCGTATCGGGGGGTGGAGTGCGCCAGCACCCCCGGGCCCGAGACCCAGGAGCGCCGGCACGGGCGGTCAGAACAGGTGGGGCATGATCCGGTCGGTCAGGTGCTCCGCGTAGACGCCAGGAACCATCGAGCCGGCGTGCGCCCACTTGAATCGAAGAATCTCGTCCAGCACGACGTCCGGGTACTGACTCGATTCCTCGCAGCCGAGAAGCCGCCAGATGACCCTGTCGGCCAGGGACTCAGACCACCCGTCAGGGACCATGGGCGCCCCCTCGGGCCAGCGCATGCCCTCGGCTTCCCGGCGAATGGCCTCGTGCCACCGGTGCTCGCGGTTGGCGATCGCCTCCGCAGGAAAGGGACCGATCCACTCCTTGCTGTCGGTGCGCTGCGCCCGCGCTCGACTGATCGGCGCAACGTCCTCGAGGACGGCCTCCGATACGTAGGCGAAGCAGGGGCAGTCTTCCCACTCCTGGTAACCGCCCACGCTGCATCCGTCGGCTCCGTGCTTGGAGCGCTTGTGCCCGCACACGCAGTTGGGGAGCTGGCTTACCGGGAAGACGTGCGCCACTCCCCGGCTGATCGAGGAGACCGCCGCCCGCACCTCTTCCACGGGGTCGAAGATGCCGAAGTCGTACCATTCACCGCGCACGTGGTGCGGGCGGAAGGTGGAG
>NZ_LIRG01000774.1 GCF_001419695.1 Streptomyces prasinopilosus | reverse complement strand
ACGGCTCCGCGGCCCTCGGCCCCGCCGGAGCCGACGGCCGCGGAGCCGTCCTCGTCGGCGCACGAGCCGCCGGAGACCCAGCTGGTGCACCGGGAGCCCGTGCCGGAGGCGGGGGTGCCGGTCTGAGGATCCGCCCCGCGTTCCGTCCCGCCGTCGCGTGACCTCGTCCCCTCCTGCCGCCGTGTGACCTCGCGGTTTGCTTTCGGGGGTGCAGGGTGCGTATGGTGGCAGATCGTTTGATCCTATTTGCCCGGCGCCACTGCAGAGCGCGCCGTGTGGCGCGTACTCTCCCCTTACCGTGGTGGACCGCATCGAGGCGGTCATATTGCGAATTGCGAATCACGGAGTTGACGGGCGCGTGCCGAAGAGACTCCGGAAGGTTTCGCATTCGTATGCCCATCGCCAGTACTGATCACGTCGTCGTGCCCGAGAACACCGAGGACACCGACACCACCACCGCCGTCATCACCGACGTCGTCGCGGACGTGGACACCGACATCGCGGACGTCGACACCGACGCCGCCGACGACGGCGACAGCGCGGACAGCACCCCCGAACTCACCTTCGCCACCCTCGGTCTCCCCGAGGGCGTCGTGCGCAAGCTCGCGCAGAACGGCGTGACCAGCCCCTTCCCGATCCAAGCGGCGACCATCCCGGACGCCCTGGCCGGCAAGGACATCCTCGGCCGCGGCCGCACCGGCTCCGGCAAGACCCTCTCCTTCGGTCTGCCGACCCTGACGACGCTGGCCGGCGGCCGGACCGAGAAGCACAAGCCGCGCGCCGTCATCCTGACGCCGACGCGTGAACTCGCCATGCAGGTGGCCGACGCGCTCCAGCCGTACGGGGACGTCCTCGGGCTGAAGATGAAGGTCGTCTGCGGCGGCACCTCCATGGGCAACCAGATCTACGCCCTCGAGCGCGGTGTCGACGTCCTGGTCGCCACCCCCGGCCGCCTGCGCGACATCATCAACCGCGGCGCGTGCTCCCTGGAGAACGTGCAGATCGCCGTCCTCGACGAGGCCGACCAGATGTCCGACCTGGGCTTCCTGCCCGAGGTCACCGAGCTGCTCGACCAGATCCCGGCGGGCGGCCAGCGGATGCTGTTCTCCGCGACCATGGAGAACGAGATCAAGACCCTCGTCGACCGGTACCTGAAGGACCCGGTCCACCACGAGGTCGACGCCGCCCAGGGCGCCGTCACCACGATGTCGCACCACATCCTGGTCGTGAAGCCGAAGGACAAGGCACCGGTCACCGCGGCCATCGCCTCCCGCAAGGGCCGCACCATCATCTTCGTCCGCACCCAGCTGGGCGCGGACCGGGTCGCCGACCAGCTGCGCGAGGCGGGCGCCAAGGCCGACGCGCTGCACGGCGGCATGACCCAGGGCGCGCGGACGCGGACGCTGGCCGACTTCAAGGACGGCTACGTCAACGTCCTGGTCGCCACGGACGTCGCCGCGCGCGGCATCCACGTCGACGGCATCGACCTGGTGCTGAACGTGGACCCGGCCGGCGACCACAAGGACTACCTGCACCGGGCCGGCCGCACGGCGCGGGCCGGCCGCACCGGCACCGTCGTCTCGCTGTCCCTGCCGCACCAGCGGCGCCAGATCTTCCGGCTGATGGAGGACGCGGGCGTGGACGCCACGCGTCACATCATCCAGGGCGGCGCGGCCTTCGACCCGGAGCTCGCCGAGATCACCGGCGCCCGGTCGATGACCGAGGTCCAGGCCGAGTCCGCGGGCAAGGCGGCCCAGCAGGCCGAGCGCGAGGTCGCCCAGCTGACCAGGGAACTGGAGCGGACGCAGCGCCGGGCCTCCGAACTGCGGGAGGAGGCGGACCGGCTGGTCGCCAGGGCCGCCCGCGAGCGGGGCGAGGACCCGGAGGCGGCGGTGGCCGAGGCGGCCACCGAGGCGTCGGCCCAGGCCGAGGTCTCGCTGCCGGAGCAGCAGACCGCGCGCGACACCGAGCGCTCCGACCGCCGTGACGGCGACCGCGGCGGCTTCCGCCGTGACGACCGCCGCGACGGCGACCGTGGTGGTCGCTCCTTCGAGCGTCGTGACGACCGGGGCGGCTTCAACCGCGACCGTGACCGTGACCGCGGTGGCGACCGTGGCGGCTTCCGCCGTGACGACCGCGGTGACCGCGGTGGCGACCGTGGTAGTCGTTCGTTCGAGCGTCGTGACGACCGCGGTGGTTTCAACCGCGACGGCGACCGTGGCGGCCGCTCCTTCGAGCGCCGTGACGACCGCGGTGGCGACCGTGGCGGCTTCCGCCGTGACGACCGCGGCGACCGCGGCGGCCGTCCCTTCGAGCGCCGTGACGACCGCCGTGACGGCGACCGCGGTGGCCGTTCGTTCGAGCGTCGTGACGACCGGGCCGGCTTCAACCGCGACCGTGACCGTGACCGCGGCGACCGTCCCGGCTTCCGCCGCGACGACCGGAGCGAGCGTCCCGGCCACCGGGGCAGCGACCGTCCGTTCAACCGTGACCGCCAGGGCGAGCGTCCCGGCTTCCGCTCCGGCGGCGCCTCCCACGACCGCCCGTACGGCCGTCGTGACGAGCACCGCGGCGGCGGTTCCTTCGGCCGCCGCGAGGACAAGCCGCGCTGGAAGCGCAACGGCTGATCCCGGCACACCGGACTGACGTGACAGGGCCCGTACGACACCGTCGTACGGGCCCTGCCGCATGCGGAGGGAACACGTCCGGGCCCGCCGCGCCGATACCCGATCAACCACGCGCCCACGTCCCGCTATGCTCGTGGGGGCGACATCGCCTGGGGGCCCTTAGCTCAATTGGCAGAGCAGTGGACTTTTAATCCATTGGTTGTGGGTTCGAGTCCCACAGGGCCTACCGGAGCAGGGGAGGGGAGACCCTCCGGCCTGCGGTGCGGCGCCCCGACCGGCTGAACGCGGTCGGGGCGCCGCGGTGTTCGGGGGCCTGCGGGTGCGTGCCGGACGGACGTCCGGGCGGGCGGCCGGTGTTCCGCCGCGCCGGCGTTCCGCCACCCGCGCGGGCGTTCAACCGCGGGCGACGGACCGCTCGATGAGCTGGACGGTGGCGCGGGGGTCGTCGACCTCGAGGATGAGCCGGTCGTAGTGCTCGGCGTCGGAGAGCTGGATGACGACCGCCTTCTCCGGGTTCCTCACGCCCCAGAACAGGCGTTCGCCGTCGCGCCGGAAGCGGCCCGCGGTGATCAGTCCGGGGAAGTACGTGCCGGCGACCCGAATGCCCTTGGGTTCGCGGGCGATGCCGGGGTCGTGCGTCGCACCGCGCACATGGGCGAGGGGGATCTCCAGGCGGCTGCTGAAGGTCCACAGCTTGTCGAGGCCCTGGAACTCGGCGGTCAGCAGGCCTCGTTCGCGGTCGATGGAGATCAGGGCCATGTCAGTGCTCCTTGGGTGCGGTCGGCTGGGCCCGCAGTCGCAGGCGGGTGCCGAGGACGGTGGAGGCGAGTCGGGGGGCGTCGTCGCCGTGGGAGGGGCGCAGGGCGTCCTCCAGTGCCGTGATCCCCTCCGCCACCAGCGCGGCGACGTCCGGGTCGTGGGGCGCGCGTTCGGCCGCGGACAGGAGCAGGAGCCCGGCCGCCGCCATCGCCTCGTACGACGACGGCCCGGCGGCCAGGGCCTGCTC
>NZ_LIRG01000773.1 GCF_001419695.1 Streptomyces prasinopilosus | reverse complement strand
CCCGGTCCCGCCGGGTCCGCCCCGGCGGTGCTCCCGGTGGAGGAGACCGGCCCGCACTTCTTCGACGAGGACCCGGCGGGACCGGGAGAACCGGCACCGGCGGACGCCGGCGGCGCGAGCGGCGCGCCGCCGTCCGGTGCCGGACGGCTGGTGCCCGGCACCCAGGCGGCACCGTTCCAGTACCGGACGTATCCGGGAATGGACGGGTCCGGGTAGAAGCCTTCGCGCGGCGTGTCGTCGCCGGGGGCCGGGGTTGGGGCGCTCATGTCCGTCGTCCCGTATCTGCTCGCGGGTGGGTCGGGGGGACCACATCTACCAGACGGGTCCGGGAACCAGGGCCCGTCCCGCCGGACACACCCCTTTCGGGCGCCGATGTGGTACCGCGGAGGAACTTCCGCGAACCCGCGTAATGCTCCCGGGTCCTCCCCCTCTCCCCCGTGACGACCCCTGGCGGGCGCCCGTACGAGAGAGCACGAGAGAGAGGACCCGCGCCATGGACACCGTGGTGGAGCGTGAGGTGGAACTGCGGCTCATCCTGTCGCCGGAGCGGAACGTGCCGGTGCCGGCCCGGCTCGGCTACCGCACCGACGACCCCTACGCCGTGCACATCGTCTTCCACGTCGACTCCGGGCAGCCGGTGCACTGGACGTTCGCCCGTGAACTGCTGGTCGAGGGCGTGTTCCGGCCGTGCGGGCACGGTGACGTGCGGGTGTGGCCGTCGAGGGCGGCGGGGCGCGACGCCGTCCTGGTGGCGCTGAGCTCGCCCGGCGGGGACGCCCTGCTGGAGGTGCCGGCGGCGCAGGTGTCGTCGTGGCTGGAGCGGACGCTGCGGGTGGTGCCGTCGGGCAGCGAGGGCGGGCGGCTCGGGCTGGACGACGCACTGGCCGCGCTGCTCGCCCCGTGAGGGCGCGGGGCGCGCGGGAGGGCGGCGGGTCAGAAGAGCTTGCCCGGGTTGAGGAGGTTCAGCGGGTCGAAGGCCTGTTTGACGGCCCGCTGCATCTCCATGCCCACCGGGCCGATCTCGCGGGCCAGCCATTCCTTCTTCAGGACGCCGACGCCGTGCTCGCCGGTGATGGTGCCGCCGAGTTCCAGGCCGAGGGCCATGATCTCGTCGAAGGAGTCGCGGGCCCGGCGGGACTCCTCGGGGTCCCGGGCGTCGAAGCAGACGGTCGGGTGGGTGTTGCCGTCCCCCGCGTGGGCGACGACCCCGATGGTGAGCCGGTACTTCTCGGCGATCCGCTCGACGCCGTCGAGGAGTTCGCCGAGCCGGGAGCGGGGCACGCACACGTCGTCGATCATCGTGGTGCCCTTGACCGCCTCCAGAGCGACCAGGGACAGGCGCCGGGCCTGGAGCAGCAGTTCGGACTCGGCGGCGTCCTCGGCCGGGACGACCCCGGTGGCGCCGGCCGCCTCGCACAGCGCGCCCAGGGCGGCGAGGTCGGCGGCGGGGTCGGTGGTGTCGAACGCGGCGAGCAGCAGGGCCTCGGTGCTTTCCGGCAGTCCCATCCGGGCCATGTCGTTGACGGCCCGGACCGTCGTGCGGTCCATCAGCTCGAGGAGCGAGGGGACGTGTCCGCCGGCCATGATGCGGCACACGGCGTCGCAGGCGGCGGCGCCGGAGGCGAACTCGGCGGCCAGCACCAGTTGCCGGGGCGGCCGGGGCCGCAGGGCGAGGATCGCGCGCACGACGATGCCGAGGGAGCCCTCGGAGCCGACGAACAGGCGGGTCAGGTCGTACCCGGCGACGCCCTTGGCGGTGCGGCGGCCGGTGGACATCAGGCGGCCGTCGGCGAGGACCACGTCGAGGCCGAGCACGTACTCGGCGGTGACGCCGTACTTCACGCAGCACAGCCCGCCGGAGGCGGTGCCGATGTTGCCCCCGATGGTGCAGGTCTCCCAGCTGGAGGGGTCGGGCGGGTAGGAGAGGCCGTGTTCGCCGGCGGCGCGGGAGAGGGCGGCGTTGACGACGCCGGGTTCGACGACGGCGACCCGGTCGACGGGGTTGATCTCCAGGATGGCGTCCATCCTGGTCAGGGAGAGCACGATGCATCCGTCGGTCGCGTTGGCGGCGCCGGACAGGCCGGTGCGGGCACCCTGCGGGACGACGGGGACGCGCAGGGCGGTGGCGGTGCGCATGACGTGCTGCACCTGTTCGACCGTACGGGGCAGGACGACCACCGCCGGGGCCCCGGCCGGGCAGAAGCTCGCCATGTCGTGGGCGTAGGAGGCCGTGACGTCGGGGTCGGTGAGCACGGCCTCGGGGGGCAGGCCGTCGAGCAGCCGGCCGAC
>NZ_LIRG01000772.1 GCF_001419695.1 Streptomyces prasinopilosus | reverse complement strand
CGCCGGGGGCTTCGTGCGGCCCCGGAGGATCCCGGCCGGTTCCGGCGGGCCCGGCCGTTCGGCGGGGGTCAGCCCAGCTTCGGTGCCACCGGGACATCGCAGCGTACGGTGAAGGAGTGCCCGGCCGGGTCGGCGTAACCGCGTTCCTCCAGGGGGCCCGCGGCGTCCTTCGTCTCCACCGGCCGGCCGCCGAGGCCCACGATCCGCCGTTCCACGGCGTCCAGGTCGTCGACCACGAACTCCAGGTGCGCCTGGAGCGAGTTCTCGGGGCGCGGCCAGCTCGGCGCGGTGGCGTTGGTGTCACGGCGCAGCGCCAGCCGGAAGCCGTCGGAGGCCCGGAGCTCCACCCGGTTGGCCTGGGCGTCCACCACCTCCGCCGCCAGCAGTTCACGGTAGAACTCGGCGAGTTTCTCGGGTTCGGCGCAGTCGAGCACCACCACTCCCGCAGGCACCGTCGGCATGTCTCCTCCACAGGGTCCGGGTCCGTCCGCGGGCCGGGGCGACTTCCCTGCCCGTAAGGGGCACCTGTCCCGGTTCCGCGGATTCAATCAACGCCGGGCGACTGCAAGTGCGGTGAATCCCGAGGCATTTGGGAGAACATGCACCTCAAGTGCCTTGTCCGGTAACAGATATCACGACAGTACCTTGTGTAGATCATCTAGGATCTGGGCAGCCTCGTTCCGCTTACCGGCTCAACTTTCGTGCGGTGAAGTCGAGTTCGAGTGCGGGCCGTCTCCTTGGCGGTCCGCTCGCAGGGCGGGGGACTCCGCGTTCCGTTTCCCGAAAGGAAGCACATGTCTCAGGACGTCCGGTTCGACCTTCCCTTCGACACCCCGGTCAGCGAGCATCTGGAGTACGCGCGGGCGCGTCATCTGCGCTGGGTGTGGGACATGGGACTGGTGCGCAGCCGGGCCGGGTTCGACGAGTACCGCTCCTGGGACCTGCCGCAGGCCGCCGCCCGCACCTATCCGTACGCCTCGGCCGAGGACATGGTCGTCCTGATGAACTGGTTCTCGCTGGCGTTCCTGTTCGACGACCAGTTCGACGCGGGGCGGCCGGACCGGGCGGACGTGATAGCCGACGTGGCGCGGGAGCTCATCGCCACCCCGCTGCGTCCGGCGGGGAGCACCCCCCGGGTGGTCTGCCCGATCACGGTGGCCTGGGCGCAGGTCTGGGAACACCTCTCTGATGGCATGTCCCTGACCTGGCAGACCCGGTTCGCCGCGTCCTGGGGCCGGTTCCTGGTGGCCCACTGCGAGGAGGTCGACCTGGCGGCCCGCGGGCTGGCCGGGACCCTCGGCCTCGACGAGTACACCGTGTTCCGGCGGCGCACCGTCGGCATCCACCACAGTATCGACGCCGGTGAGCGCAGCCGCGGCTTCGAGGTGCCGGCGCGGGTGATGGCCCATCCCCTGATGGAGCGGATGCGTGACCTGGCCGCGGACACCATCGGCTTCATGAACGACATCCACTCCTTCGAACGGGAGCGGCGCCGCGGCGACGGCCACAACCTGATCGCCGTACTGCACCGGGAGCGCGGCTGCTCGTGGGAGGAGGCCGCGGCCGAGGCGTACCGCATGACGGCCGCCTGCCTGGACGAGTACCTGGAGCTCGAGGCGCGGGTGCCCCGCATGTGCGAGGAGCTCGCGCTCGACGCGGACGAGCGCGAGCGGGTGGACAAGGGCGTGCAGGCCATCCAGCACTGGATCGGGGGCAACTACGAGTGGGCCCTGACCAGCGGCCGGTACGCGGCGTCGAAGGAGGGCGAGGTGGCCACGGCCGAGCAGGCGGGCCGCGGCTCGGTCGACGATCTGCTGACCGTGTGAACCGGCCGTGCCGCCCGGCCCCGCGGCGGGGCCGGGCGCGGTGGCCGGGCGGCACGGCCGTTGCGGCGTCGTCCGGTGTCAGGCGCTGAACTCGACCGGCAGGCGGTCCAGTCGGGTCTCCCAGGTGGAGGCGCTCGAGGAGAGCTCCTCCGGCGGCACCGCCAGGCGCAGGTCCCGCAGCCGGTGCAGCAGGACGTCCACGGCGATCTCGATGACGGCCTGGCCGATGTTCTGGCCCGGGCATTCGTGCGGTCCCCCGCTGAACGCCAGATGCGACTGGTTGCCCTGGACCGACACCGCGGGGTCCGGGCGGATCTCCGGGTCCCGGTTGCCCGCCGCGAGGCCCAGGACCAGCAGATCCCCCTCCTCGACCAGGTGACCGCCGATCTCCAGGTCGCCGGTGGCGAACCGGCCGGGCAGCACCGCGAGCGGAGGGCTGTTCCACATGACCTCCTCGACCACCGCGGAGACGTTCAGCCGGCCGCTGATCAGTCCGGACAGCCGGGCGGTGTCGGTCAGGACCAGCTGGAGCACCCGGGCGAGCAGGTTGCTGGTGGTGGTGTGGCCGGCGATCAGCACCAGGCGCAGATGGCTGACCACCTCCTCCTCGTCGAGCCGGGCGGGGTGCGCCAGCAGGGCGGTGGTGAGGTCGCTGCCGGGTTCGGTCCGCTTGCGGACCACGAGCGCACCGAGGATCTCCTGGATGCGGATGTCGTGCGTGACCGCGTCCTCCCCGCCCTTGAGGACCTGTGCGCACGACTCGACCAGGTCGCGTCCCTCGGCCTCCGGCAGTCCCAGGACGCGGGTGAGCACCAGCATCGGCAGGTACTCGGCGTAGTCGCTCACCAGGTCGGCGCGGCCGGTGTCCGCGAAGGCGTCGATCTGCTTGTTCGCGAAGTGCGTGGCGTGCCGCCGGACGCCGCGGCCGGCGGCGGCCTGGAGTCCGTCGGTGACGGCTCCGCGCAGCCTGCGGTGCGGCTCGCCGTCCTGGGAGACGCAGTCGGGGCGCCAGCCGAGCATCGGGACCAGCGGCGAGGTGTCCGCGACCCGCCCCTCGCGCCGGTCGCGCCAGATCCGGGCGTCCCGGGTGAACTGGCGGGGGTGGTCGAGCACCCGCCGGATGTCCCGGTAGCCCAGCACCAGCCAGGCCGGCACGTCACCCTCCAGCAGCACCGGTGCCACCGGTCCGTGTTCCTCGCGCAGCCGTTCCTGGACGCCGGCCGGGTCGGTGGCCAGGTCCGGTCCGTACAGCCGGGCG
>NZ_LIRG01000771.1 GCF_001419695.1 Streptomyces prasinopilosus | reverse complement strand
CCGGATACGTCGTCCCCGCCTCCGGCTCCACGCGGGCGCCGGGGGCGGGGACGACGTATCCGGCCAGGCGGCGGTGGCCGTCGCCGTCGCGGACGGCCGCGGCGGCCTCGGCGACGCCCGGGCAGCGGCGCAGGGCCTCCTCGACCTCGCCCAGTTCGATGCGGAAGCCGCGCACCTTGACCTGCTGGTCGATGCGGCCGAGGTACTCGAGCCGGCCGTCGGCGCTCCAGCGCACCAGGTCGCCCGTGCGGTACATGCGGGCGCCGGGGGCGCCGAAGGGGTCGGCGACGAAGCGTGCCGCGGTCAGGCCCGGGCGGCGCAGGTAGCCGCGGGCCAGTCCGCCGCCGCCGAGGTACAGCTCGCCGATGACGCCGGGGGGCTGGGGGCGCAGCAGGCGGTCCAGCACGTAGGCGCGGGTGCGGGCGACGGGACGGCCGATGGGCGGGGCCTGGTCGGGGACGGTGCCGTCGGCGAACCAGGCGGTGGCGTAGACGGTGGCCTCGGTCGGGCCGTAGAGGTTCGCCACCTGGGCCGAGGGCATGGCGTCCCTGATGTCCCGCACGGTCCGGGCGGGCAGGGCCTCCCCGGCCAGGACGACGGTGTCCGCCTCGACGGTGCCGTCGCCGCCGAGCATGCGGGAGAGCACGGACGGGACGCCGCTGAGGAGTCCGGCCCGGCGCGGCCCGGGGCCGTCGGCGAGGGCCGGGAGGTCGGCAACCACCTCGACGCCGCCGCCGGCCAGCAGGGGGCACAGCAGCTCGAAGACGGACACGTCGAAGTTGAGGGAGGTGGACGCGACGACGTGCGCCAGTCCGCGCGCGCCGAACGTCTCCTTCGTCCAGGCGGCCAGCGCGGCCACGCTGCGGTGGGTGACGACCACGCCCTTGGGCCGGCCGGTGGAGCCGGAGGTGTAGATGACGTAGGCGGGGTGGGACGGGTCGAGCGGCCGGATCCGGTCGGCGTCGGTCAGGTCCTCGGCGTCGGCGTCGGCGTCGGCGTCGGACGGTTCGGTGTCCTCCAGGAGCAGCGGCTCGCAGTCGTCGGGGAGCGCGTGGGCGGTGCCGCGGGTGGCGACGACGAGGGCGGGGGCCGCGTCGTCGAGCATGAGGCGGATCCGTTCCGCCGGGTAGCCCGGGTCGACGGGCAGGTATCCGGCGCCCGACTTCAGGACGGCCCACAGCACCGGCAGCAGGTCGGCGGAGCGCGGCAGGCACAGCGCCACCAGGGACTCGGGGCCCGCGCCGTGCGCCCTCAGCAGCCGGGCGAGCCGGTTGGCGCGCCGGTTCAGTCCGGCGTAGTCCAGCGTGGTCCCGTCGCAGGTCACGGCGGTCCGGTCGGGTGTCGCGGCCACCTGCGCCTCGAACAGCGCCGGGAGCGTGGCGCCGTCGGCGCGCTCACCGGCCGGCGCGGACGGGTTCCAGGAGTCGAGGAGGGTGCGCCGCTCGTCGTCCGACAGCAGCGGCAGTTCGGCCAGCGTCCGGTGCGGGCCGTCCGCCATGCCCTCCAGCAGGCGGTGCAGCTGCCGGCTCATCCGGGCCGCGGTCGCCGCCTCGAACAGGTCGGTGTTGTACTCGACCGTCAGCCCGCAGCCGCCGTCGGCGCGGGGCGCGAACTCCAGCACGAGGTCGAAGCGGGCGGCCGGGCGGGGCAGCGGGTGCTCCTCGATCCGCACCCCGGCCGCCAGCGGCGGCCGGGCGGGCGCCGTCTGCTGCACCACCAGCACCTGCACCAGCGGGGTGCGGCTGGGGTCCCTCGGCGGGGCCAGTTCCTCGACCACCCGGTCGAACGGCACGCCGTCGTGCGCGAAGGCGTCCAGCACGGTCGTGCGCACGGACTCCACGAACCGGTCGACCGTGACGGCGTCGTCGACCTCGCCGCGCAGCACCACGGTGTTGGCGAAGAAGCCCGCCACGTCCTCCAGTTCGCGGCGGTCCCGCCCGTTGGTGACGGTCCCGAACGCCACGTCCCGCTGCCCGGAGTAGCGGGAGAACAGCACGGCCGCCGCCCCCGCGAACAGGGTGAAGACGGTGGTGCCGCGCCCCCGGGCCAGTTGCCGCAGCCGGTCCACCAGGTGGCGGGGGAGGTCGTGGCGGTGGGCCGCGCCCGCGGTGGTCCGCACCGCCGGCCGGGGCCGGTCGGTGGGCAGGTCGAGCTGCTGCAGGCCGGCCAGGTGGCGCTTCCAGTAGCGGAGGTCGTCGGCGTCCGTGCCGGCGGTGCGCCGCTCGCGCTCCCACAGCGCGAAGTCCGGGTACTGCACGCCCGGCCGGGGAAGGCCGTCCGGTTCGTCGCGGGCCTCCGCGCGGTAGAGGGCCGCCAGGTCCCGGGTCAGGACGCCGACCGACCAGCCGTCGGTGACGATGTGGTGCTGGGCCAGCAGCAGCACGTGGTCCTCGGGTGCGCGGCGCACCAGCAGGGCCCGGGTCAGGGGTCCGGTCGTCAGGTCGTGGGGGCGGCGCAGTTCCTCGGTCAGCAGGCGTTCGACCGCGTCGTCCCGCCGGTCGGCGGGCAGGTGGGCGACGCCGGCGGTGCGCAGGGGCAGGTCCGCCTCGGGGGCGATCAGCTGGACGCCCTGGCCGTCGACGGTGGCGAAGGTGGTGCGCAGGGAGTCGTGGCGGGCGGCGAGCCGGTCCAGGGCGCGTCGCAGGGCCGGTGTGTCGAGCGGGCCGCGCAGCCGCAGCGCGACACCGGTGTGGTATTCGGTTCCGCCGTCGGTGAGGTCGTCGAGGAACCACAGGCGCCGCTGGGCGCCGGAGAGCGGGACGGGCCCTCCGCGCGGGGCGGGGGGTATCGGGTCCGGCGGTGCGGCGGCGGACGGCTCGGCGGCCAGCGGGGCGAGCGCGGCGACGGTCCGCGCGGTGAACACGTCGCGCAGGGAGAGCCGCACGCCGAGGGTCTCCCTGATCCGCGTCAGGGTGCGGGCGGCGAGGATCGAGTCGCCGCCCAGGTCGAAGAAGTCGTCGGTGACGCCGACGGTACCGGCGCCGAGGACGTCGGCCCAGATCTCGGCCAGGGCCCGCTCTCCGTCGGTGCGCGGCTCGACGTGCTCCTCGGTCCGCGCGCCGCCGGGGGCGGGCAGGGCCTTCAGGTCGGTCTTGTGCTGCGGGGTGAGGGGCAGCGCGTCCAGGACGACGACGGCGGAGGGCACCATGTGGGCCGGCAGGGCGGCGGCGAGGGCGGCGCGCAGCCGGGCGGGTTCGGGTCTGCGGGCCGGGTCGGCGGGGGTGACGTAGCCGACGAGCCGGCCGCGGGCGGGTTCCTCGTCCCGGACCACGACGACGGCCTCGCGGACGCCGGGGTCGCGGGCCAGGGCGGCCTCGATCTCGCCGGGCTCGATGCGGAAGCCGCGCACCTTGACCTGCCGGTCGGCCCGGCCGAGGAACTCCAGCTCGCCGTCCGCCCTGCGGCGCACCCGGTCACCGGTGCGGTAGAGGCGGGCGCCGGGCGGCCCGGAGGGGTGGGCGACGAACCGGGCCGCGGTCAGGCCGGGGCGGCCGAGGTAGCCGCGGGCCAGCCCGTCGCCGCCCACGTACAGTTCGCCCTCGGTGCCGGGCGGCACCGGGTGCATCGCCGCGTCCAGGACGTGGGCCTCGGTGCCGGGCAGCGGGCTGCCGATGGGCGGGGTTCCGGTGCCGGCGGTCAGCGGCCCGGTCCAGGTGGCGACGACGGTGGCCTCGGTCGGCCCGTAGGAGTTGATCATGCGGCGGCCGGGGGCCCACCGGTCGACGAGCGCGGCCGGGCACGCCTCGGCCCCGACGATCAGGGTGCGCAGGTGCGGTGCGCCGCCGGTGTCCGCCGGGTCGGGCAGGGTGGCGAGCGCGGCGGGCGGTATGAGGGCGTGGGTGATGCGGTGCTCGTCCAGGACGGCGGCCAGTTCGTCGCCCAGCCAGGGCCCGTCCGGCGGGACGACCAGCAGGGCGCCGGACAGGACGGACGTGCACAGCTCCAGGACGGAGGCGTCGAAGCTGGGTGAGGAGAACTGCAGCACGCGGTCGCCCGGGCCGACGGCGTACCGCTCGGCGGCGGCCGCGGCGAAGGCGCCGATGCCCCGGTGGGTGACGGTGACGCCCTTGGGGGTGCCGGTGGAACCGGAGGTGAAGATGACGTACGCCGCGTGGTCGGGGAGCACGCGGTTCCCGGGCGGGTCCGTCTCCCGGTCCCCGTCGTCCAGCAGCGCGCGGACCCGGCCGGGGTCGTCCAGGACGACGGCCGGCGCGGCGTCGGCGAGCATCAGCGCACGCCGCTCGGCCGGGTATCCGGGGTCCACGGGGAGGAAGGCGGCACCGGCCAGGGCCACGGCCAGCTCGGCGGCGATCAGTTCCATGGAGCGCGGCAGGACCAGCGCCACCGTCCGCTCCGGCCCGGCGCCCTCCTCGGCGAGGTGGGCGGCGGGCCGGAGCGGA
>NZ_LIRG01000770.1 GCF_001419695.1 Streptomyces prasinopilosus | reverse complement strand
GGTTGTTCAGCAGGTCGATGCCCAGGGAGTCGCCGGCGGCCTTGTAGTTGAAGTTGCAGCTGAGCTGGACCAGACCGCGTGCGTAGTACTTGTCGTTGCCGGCAAGGCAGCCGTACGACTGGGTGGTGTCGCAGTAGTGCGGGTAGTTGGCGGTGTTCTGCTCGACGACGTGGACGAGACCGGCGGTCTCGTCCACGTCGTCGAGCAGAACACCGCCAACTACCCGCACTACTGCGACACCACCCAGTCGTACGGCTGCCCGGCCGGCAACGACAAGTACTACGGACGCGGTCCGGTCCAGCTCAGCTGGAACTTCAACTACAAGGCCGCCGGCGACTCCCTGGGCATCGACCTGCTCAACAACCCCGACCTCGTGCAGAACGACGCGGCCGTCGCCTGGAAGACGGGCCTGTGGTACTGGAACACGCAGAGCGGGCCCGGCACGATGACCCCGCACGACGCCATGGCCAACGGCGCCGGGTTCGGTGAGACCATCCGTTCCATCAACGGCAGCCTGGAGTGCGACGGCGGCAACCCGGCGCAGGTCCAAAGCCGCATCGACACCTACCAGCACTTCACCCGGCTCCTCGGCGTCGAACCCGGCGGCAACCTCAGCTGCTGAGCCCGCCCGGTCCGCCGGGCGCCGCGTGCCGTGTGAAAGCGCTCCGGTCGCGGACAGGAGGGGGCCCCGGGCCCGTCCTCCCGCCCGCGACCGGAGCGCCGGCACGGGCGGATCCGCGTCGCTCCCCCGCGGGTCAGAGGAACCCGGTACGGGGGGCCGTGACCTCGAGGGTGTCCTTCACCAGGGCGAGCGCGGCGCCCAGCGGACTCGAACGTCCCCCGCTGACGACCACGTCGCCGGCCTCGGGGCAGCCGAACACCACGGCCTTCTCCGGCCCGACGAGCGCGTGCAGCGGGTCGCCGGGCTCCGTCTCCTCCAGCCGGACGCGGACGAGACGGGGCTCGTCCACGGACGCGCTCGCCACGGCCCGCAGGCGGCGCGCCCGGGCGACCGCGGCCGGCGCCGCCCGGGAGGCCCCCTCGTCCACCGGCTCCGCCCGCACCTCCACGGTCGCCGGATCCCACCCCCAGGCCAGCGCCGCCAGCAGCCGGACCTTCGTGGCGGCGTCCGCGCCGGACAGGTCGGACGACGGGTCCGCCTCCGCGATCCCGCGGCGCCGGGCCTCCCGGATCGCCTCGTCCAGCGAACGGCCCTCGGCGAGGCGGTCGAGGACGAACGTGGCGGTGCCGTTCGGGCAGGCCCGGATCGTCGTGCAGCCCATGCCGCGCAGCGAGGTCCTGGACAGGTCGCCCGCCGGCAGGGCGGCGCCCGTCGCCCCGGAGATCCTGATCATGCCGCCGGCCGCGCGGGCCGCCTCGTCGAGGTCCCGCCAGTGGCTGAGCAGGTGGCTCTTGGTGGCCGTGACCACGTGGACCCCCCTGCGCAGGGCGACGAGGGCTTCCTCCGCGGCGTGCCGCCGGAGCCGGGGTGAGGACGGGATCGCCTGGACGAACACCCGGGCGGCGGTCCGGTCGAGCGTGTCCTCCAGCGGGGCCCGCGGGCTCCACGCCGAGCGGGGCGGTACGGGCTCGCCCTCACGGAGCAGGCACTGCGCGGAACTCGCCCGGACGGCAGCAACGTTCACCCGCACGCCGTGCCGACGGGCAAGCTCGTCCCCCCGCCGCGCCAGGTACGCGACGAAGGCCCGGCCGACCGGACCGTATCCGGAGAGCACCACATCGGCCCGGCTCACTTCACGCATGGTTCCCCACTCCTCCTCGCCGCCCCGTACGGAGGACCAAGCCTCGCATTCCCCGGGGAGACCACCGGAGGCGAACCGGTCTCGCGCGGGAACCGGAGCCGGGTCCGCGGCCGCGGACCCGGCGGGGTGAGCGGTGCCCGGGCCCGGGAGCACGGGGCGGCCCCGGCCGGCCGCGGGACGCCGCGCTCCCGGCCGTGCCCGCGCACCGGCGCGGTCCGCCGGTTCCCCCCGGGAACGCCGCGCCGATCACCGGTGACCCCGGGCCCGTGTGAAGGTCCTTCCCGCCGGAGTGCCCCGGATCTACAGTAGGAAGCGCTTTCTATACGGTGGCCCTCGCGGGGCCGGAGAGGTGGGGCCCGATGGTCCGTACGGGAAGTACGGGAAGCACGGGGCGGGCGGGTGTGACGGCCGGGCCGACGCTGGCCGTCGTGGCCCGCGCGGCGGGGGTGTCGGTGCCGACCGCGTCCAAGGTGGTCAACGGACGCGAGGACGTGGCCCCGGACACCCGCCGCCGCGTCACGCAGGCCCTGGACCGGCTCGGCTACGTGCGGCGGCCCCGGTTCGACGGGGCGAGGGAGCCCCGCAGGGTGGACCTCGTGGTGGACTCGCTGGAGAGTTCGGGGGCCGGCGCGGTCCTCCACGGCGCGGAGGAGGCGGCGCACGACGCGGGTCTGGAGATCGTGGTGTCGGTGGCCCTGGCCCCCGGCCGCTCCGGGTCTCCGGAGCGGGGCTGGCTGGACAGGCCGGTGGCCCGCGGGTCGTCGGGGCTCCTGTTCAATCCGGCCGGCCTGGGCGCGCCCCAGTACGCCTGGCTGGAGAAGCACCGCATTCCGTTCGTGATGATCGACCCGGTGCTCGAGCCCCCGCCGGGCGTCGTGTCGGTGGGCGCGACGAACTGGCAGGGCGGGGTGACGGCGACCGAGCACTTACTGTCCCTCGGGCACGAGCGCATCGCCGTCGTCGCGGACCTCCGGCACACCATGTCCGGCGACGCCCGGGTCGCCGGCCACGGCTCGGCCCTCGCCCTGGCGGGCGTCCCCCAGCGCGCCGGATACGTCCGTCACGCCGGTTCCGGCGAGGCCTCGGCCCGGCACCGCACGCACGAGCTCCTCGATCTGCCCGAGCCTCCCACGGCCGTCTTCGCCTGCTCCGACCGGATGGCGCTCGGTGTCTACGAGGCCCTGGCCGAACGGGGACTGCGCGTGCCCGACGACATGAGCGTGATCGGTTTCGGCGACCTCCCCGAAGCCCGCTGGCTCGCCCCGCCGCTGACCACGGTCCGCCAGCCCCTGTCCGAGATGGCGGCCACGGCCCTGCGCCTCCTGGTCCGCATGATGGACGGCCACCGTCCGGAGAGCACCCGCACCGAACTCTCCACCCGCCTGGTGGAACGCGCGAGCACGGCACCGCCGCGCGGCTGACCCGTGCGCGTCCGTGTCCGATTCCTTCAAGACCGGGGAGGCGGGGCGCGCCTACGGTGGTCCCATGAGTGCACGATTCGATGCCATCGGGCTGGTCGTCTCCGACATGGGCGCCTCGGTCGCCTTCTACCGGCGGCTCGGGTTCGCGTTTCCCGAGGGGTCCGAGGACCAGGGGCACGCGGAGGCGGAACTGCCGGGCGGTCTGCGGTTGCTGTTGGACACCGAGGAGGTCGTCCGGTCGTTCCGCACCGGGTGGGAGCCGCCTCCGGGCGAGGGACGGGTGTCGCTCGCCCTGCGGTGCGACAGCCCCGCGGAAGTGGATTCCCTGTACGAGGAGTTGGTGGCGAGCGGCTGCCGGAGCGAGCTGAAGCCGTGGGACGCGGTGTGGGGACAGCGGTACGCCACCGTCCTCGACCCGGACGGCAACGGGATCGACCTGTTCGCGCCACTGGCCGCGGTCCGAGGTCCGTCCGGCGGATCGAGCCGGGGCTGACCGGCGGTGTCCGTGCGGCTGGGGCGAGTGGGGTCCGGCATGATCCGCCGGACGGGCCCTAGCCCCGGGAAGCCAGGAGCTCGCCCAGGGGCAGGCCCGTCAGGTTTCGTACCTCGCGGGACAGGTGGGCCTGGTCCGCGTAGCCGGTGCGGGCGGCCGTCTCCGCGTACGGGGTGCCCCCGCGGGCCAGGGCGAGAGCGCGGCGGAAGCGGAGGATGCGGGCCAGGGTCTTGGGGCCGTAGCCGAACGCGGCGAGCGAGCGGCGGTACAACTGGCGTGGGCTGATTCCGAGTTCGTCGGCGGTCCCGGCGACCGGGCGGCCCGCGTCCAGGGCCGCCACGACGTGCCGGAGCATCGGGTCGGGCGGGGCGGCGGCTTCGGCCGCCCGTCTCAGGGCCAGGTCCTCCAGGCCGCGCGCCGGGTCGGCCGCCGCGTTCACCCGGGCGGTCGCCCGGCGCACCTCCGCCGCCGGCCAGAGGTCCGCCAGGTCCGGCCGCCGGTCGCGCAGTTCGTGCGCGGGGACGCCCAGAAGGGCGGGGGCGGTGCCGGGGTGGAAGCGGATGCCCACCCAGGGGCCCGCCATGCCGTCCTCGGTGAGGTGGGCGCGGGTGTCGGGGCCCGCGACCAGCAGGCGTCCGTCGTGCCACAGCAGGTCCATGCAGCCGTCGGGGAGCACCCGGTCCGCTCCGGCACCGGTGCCGGCGAGGGTGTTGGTCCACAGGACCGCGTCCGGCAGCCGTGACGCCCGTTCGCTGTACACGCCGTCCAGGCTACGCGGCCCGGGTCCGCCCCTCCTGCGGGCCGAGACCGTACGTCGGTTCGAGGGCCGGCGACGGGGCGAAGGCGCTGCCGTGGCCGACGGGGCGGGCGGATCGCGCCGGGGGCGCCGCCCGTGGCGCGCAGACGGTCCGGGGCGGGGCGCGGCCGCAGCCGGTCGCCGCTGCCCGGCACCGGCCGGGCCTCGTCGCGGACGAGGAGCGTCGCGGTCAGCGGGGCGCGGTCAGCGGGGCGCGGTCCTCGATCCGGACCGGCCGGGGCGGGCCGGGACAGACCCTGATCATGACCGCGCCACGAGCCCGAGGGTCTTCCGGCAGGCCGGTGAGGGCGTCCACGGACCTCGGCGTGGAGACGGGCCGAGGGCGCCGGCCCGAGCGGTGCCCTCCGGTCCCCTCGGCCCGCCCCTGCCCCTGGTTCCGCCCCTTCTACTTCTCCTCGCCCGGCGGGGACGGCGAGGACGGCGGGGACGGCGGTGGCGCCGGATCCGTCGTCCCCGCCTCCTCCCCGTTGCGCGGGGGATGGGTGTGGCTGTTCCTCGCGTGGGCGCGCAGGCGGGCCGTGACGTCCTCCGGGGGCAGGAAGCGGGACCAGCGTTCGGGGAACTCGGCGGGCATGTCGGGATCTGCCTCGTCGTCGTCGTCCACCGCGGCGGTGCGGGCGACGTACTCGGCGACCTGCGCCTGCCGGACCCGTTCGTTCGCCTCACGGGCGGCGGCGGTCGCGGCGGCCGGCCAGACCCGGTCGATCGCGGCGTTGACCGCGGCTCCGACGAGCACGGCGAAGGCGGAGACGCCGATCCACAGCAGGACGGCGACGGGGGCGGCGAGGGAACCGTAGATGGTGGGGCCCTCGATGACGCTGGTCAGGTAGATCCGCAGCAGGAAGCTGCCGAACACCCACATGGCGAGGGCGACCAGCGCGCCGGGCACGTCCTCGATCCACGGGGACCGCACGGGCACGGAGACGTGGTACAGCGTGGTCAGGAAGGCCACCGACAGCAGGATGACCACGGGCCAGTAGAGGATCTGCACGAGCGTCGTCGACCAGGGGACGACGCTGACCACGGCGTCGGGGCCGGCCACCATGAGGGGCAGGGCGACCGAGCCGATCAGCAGGGCCACGATGAACAGCAGGAAGGCCAGCAGCCGGGTCTTGACGATGCCGCGCATGCCGTCGAGGCCGTACATGACGGTGATGGTGTCGATGAAGACGTCCACCGCCCGGGAACCCGACCACACGGCGAAGAAGAAGCCGAGGGAGATGACGTCGGGCCGGCCGCCCTTCATCACGTCGTTCAGGATCGGCTCGGCGATCTGGCTCACGCCCTGGTCGGACAGCACCGTGCGGGAGGCCTCGACGATGTTGGTGCGCAGGCTCTGGGTGGTCTCGGCGCCGATCCAGACGTCGACGTAACCGAGCAGGCCGATCATGCTGAGCAGCAGCGGGGGCACCGACAGCAGGGTGAAGAAAGCCGCCTCCGCGGCCAGGCCCAGGATCCGGTACTCCATGCAGGAGTTGACGGTGTCCTTGAGCAGCAGCCAGGCGGTCCTGCGTTTGGAGACGTTGCGGTACAGGGCTCGGGCCCGGTGGAGTCGACCGGATGGTGCGTCGGGGGGTTCGCTTGCTGGCTGCACGGACCTAAGGTAACCGTCGTGCCTGGTCGGCCTCACCCGAAGGGTCGCGCGGCGACCGCCCGGCGGCCGCGGGGCGGTCACCCGGTGGCCGCTGCGCGATCGGGGGCGCCCGCGGGGTGATGCGGAGGACGGCGGCGGGTAGGTTCGTGTTCATGGCAGGTACCACGCACACCGTGACCAACCAGGCGCCGCCGCTGGTGCAGTACGACGTGTTCACCGCCGACCGGGCGCTGACGGAGGCCGTCGAACGGCATCTGGACCCGTCGCTGCTGGACGAGGGCCTGTCCGAACTGTCGGCGCTCGGACGCACCTCCGGCTCCGCCCAGGTACAGGAGTGGGGGGTGCAGGCCAACGAGAACCCGCCCCGGCTGCGCACCCACGACCGGTACGGGCACCGGATCGACGAGGTCGACTTCCATCCCGCCTGGCACCGGCTGCTCGGCAAGGGCGTCTCGGCGGGCCTGACGAGTGCGTGGGCGCGGCCGGGCGGGCACGTGCGGCGGGCCGCGGGGTTCGTGGTGTGGTCGCAGGTCGAGGCGGGGAACGGCTGCCCGCTGTCGATGACGCACGCGGCCGTGCCCGCCCTGCGCACCGACCCGGCGCTCGCCGCCGAGTGGGAGCCGCGGCTGACGTCGATGGTGTACGACCGGGCGCTGCGGCCCGCCCGCGAGAAGCCCGGTGTGCTCTTCGGGATGGGCATGACGGAGAAGCAGGGCGGCAGCGACGTACGGGCGAACACGACGTCCGCGCGGCCGCTGGCCGAGGACGGGACGTACGAACTGACCGGGCACAAGTGGTTCTGCTCGGCGCCGATGTCGGACGCGTTCCTGGTGCTGGCGCAGGCCCCCGGGGGGCTCACCTGTTTCCTGGTGCCGCGCGTGCTCGAGGACGGCGCGCGCAACGTGTTCATGCTCCAGCGGCTCAAGGACAAGCTGGGCAACCGGTCCAACGCGTCCGCGGAGGTCGAGTTCGCGGGGACCTGGGCGCGGCGGGTCGGGGACGAGGGGCACGGGGTGCGCACCATCATCGGCATGGTGGCGGCGACCCGGCTGGACTGCGTCCTGGGCTCGGCGGGACTCATGCGGCAGGCCGTGGCCCAGGCGGTGCACCACTGCACGTACCGGGAGGCGTTCGGCGGCAAGCTGGTCGACAAGCCGCTGATGCGCAACGTCCTGGCCGACCTCGCCCTGGAGTCGGAGGCGGCCACCACGCTGGCGCTGCGGCTCGCCGCGGCCTACGACGACGGCAGCGAGCGGGAGCGGGCGCTGCTGCGGATCGCGGTGCCGGTCGCCAAGTACTGGGTGACCAAGCGGTGCGCGCCCTTGGCGGTGGAGGCGGCGGAGTGCCTGGGCGGCAACGGGTACGTGGAGGAGTCGGGGATGCCCCGGCTGGTGCGCGAGTCCCCGCTGAACTCGGTGTGGGAGGGCGCGGGCAACGTCCAGGCGCTGGACGTGCTGCGCGCGCTGGGGCGGGACCCGCGGGTGCTGGACGCGTACCTCGGCGAGGTCGGGCGGGCGCGCGGGGCCGATCACCGGCTGGACGGCGCGATCAAGGACCTGCTGGCCGAGCTGGCCGACCTGGAGGGTGCCGAGGGGCGCGCGCGGCGGCTCGTGGAGCGGCTCGCGCTGGTGCTCCAGGGCTCGCTGCTGGTGCGGTACGCGCCGCCGCAGGTCGCCGACGCGTTCTGCGCGGCGCGGCTGGGCGGTGACGGGGGCGCGGCCTTCGGCACGCTGCCGCCCACCCTCGACCTCGCGACGGTGGTGGAACGGGCCCGGCCGGAGGTGTGAGACGGCCGCGGGACGCCGTTCGGACCAGGCCGGCCCCGGGGAGCGGGCGGGGCGACCCGGCCGGTACGGACCGGCTCCGGCGGCCACGGCACGGCAACCCGGTGGTGACGCGGGGGTGGTGCTGCGCCGACACGGCACCACCCCCGCCGCACGGGCTCCTCGGAGCCGTGGACGCCGCTCGGGGCGGCGTGACTCAAGTTTCGAGCAGTACGGGGCGATCCACCAGGGTTGCAGGGGGTTGCAACGTGCCGCCGTGCGCTGCCGCCCGTTTCCGTGCCCGGTGGCACCGGACGATCCCGCGGGGACCGCACGGCACTGTGGGACCGGCGACAGCCGGAACGGATCCCGGGGGCGCGGCCGGCCGGCCCCCGTCATGCCGAACCGCTGTACCTGCCGGCCGTGCGGCGGTCCGGCCGCAGCGCCGCGGACCCGGCCGGGGACGTGTTCGGGGAGCCGGCCCGTACGGTGACGGTGCGCGCCGAGATGTCCAGGATGCGGCGCCGTCCGGGCGGGCTGCTGGAGCACCGGCCGTACCGGTTCGCGAGGAGCGCCGAGGCCGACGTCCTGCTCCCGGACGACCCGCGTGACCTGCTGCCGCACTCGACGGCCCCGGCCGGCCGGGGCCCGCGGCCCTGACACCCGGGCGCGGCACGGCAACGCCCGTCCGGGCGGGTGTTCTCCGGATTTCCCGGGTCCTCGTGCCTTCGCGGGGTCGTCTGCCGTAGCATCGCTCCCCGGGCCACCCTCACCTGCTCCACGGTCGGACGGTCGGATCGCCGGACGCAGTCGGCCCGCCTCGGGAGGACGTTATGAAGCATCGCGGCAGACATCGCCGGCGCAGGCGGGGCAAGGCGCTGCGGGCGACGCTCGCCGGGACCGCTCTCGCGCTCACCGCGGCGGCCACCCTGATCAGCACGTCGCAGGCCACCGACGCCGACGACCCCGGGGCGCTGAAGCCGCTCACGGCGTCCGAGGAGACCGCGCCGCTGCGGCTGTCCGAGGACCACGTGCCGCCGGAGTGGCTCGACCGGCTCTCCTCCGAGATGGGCGGGCCCGTAGGCGTCCGGGCCGTGCTCGACGACACCGACGGCTCCCTGCGCGGGGCGGAGTCCTGTACGGACGACGACCGGCGCGCGCTGCCCGTCGAACCCGCCGCCACCCGCGCGTACTGCTGGGACGGCGCCGACGTCGAGGGCTGGCGTCCCGGCGCCGTCACCACGTCCGGGGACGCCGACGACGACGGCCGCTGGGGCCCCAGCCGGGTGGTGCTCTCCGCCTGGAGCCGGGACGGCACCACGGCGGACGGCACCGCCGCGGACAGCCCCGCCGTGCCGGCCGCCGGCGCGGGACGGGGACTGGCCCGGGTGGCGTTCATCGACGCCGGCGAGCCCGACGACCTGCGCTACACCTGGGCGCAGCTCGCCGTCCCGGTCGCCGGGGGGCGGGACTACCGGGGGCTGGTGTCCCCCGTGACGGGCATGGTCTGGTACCAGGACAAGCTGCTGGTCACCGCCGGGCGGGGGGACGGCAGCGCGCTGTACGTGTACGACGTGGACCGCGTCCAGCGGGCCACCGTGGACGGTGCGACGGTCGGGCGGGTGCCCGGCGGCTGGTCGGCGGCCGGGGCGCGGTACGTCCTGCCCGCCGTCGCCGCGTACCGGACGGCCGGCGCGGACGCCCCGCGGCCGGGCGGCATCTCCCTGGACCGCAGCACGGCGCCGGACAGCCTGGTCGCGCACGAGGCGGTCCCCGAGGACCACGACGGGCCGACCCGTCTGTGGCGGTACGCGTTCGACGACGGCGAGGCCCGGGCGGGGCTGCTGGCCACGGACCCGCTGCTGAAGGCGGAACCCGTCTCGGCGTACGAGACGGAGCTGACCCACGTGCACAGCGTGCTGTCGTACGGCGCGGGCTGGTACCTGGGCCGGACGACCGGGACGGCGGACGAGCGCGGAACGCTGTGGCGGCAGGACACGGAGGGAGCCCGGCCCACCCGGTGTGGGGCGGACGAGACGCACCGCTGCTGGAGCGGCCCGTCGGAGTCCCTGTCCTACTGGCAGGAGACCGGCGAGGTGTGGTCCCAGTCCGGCCGCATGCTCTTCGCCCTCCCCCTGGAGGCCGTCGACGGCTCGCTGGACTAGGAGGTGCCCGGCGGCCCGTGCCGGGGCCCCGGGACCTGCCGCCGCTCCCGTCGCCGTGCAAACCGGGCGTTCGACAGATGTCCCCACCGGGTGGTTCCCTTTCCGGCATGACGACCATCGCCGTGACCACCTGGTCCCTGGAGCAGACCGCGCCCACCGATCTCCTGCCGGCCGCCCCGCCGGAGGGGGACGTGCGGGTCGTCCGCTCAGAGGTGCCGTCCCCGGAGTTCAGCCGCTTCCTGTACGCGTCGGTCGGCGGTGACATCCGCTGGACCGACCGGCTGGGCTGGACGTACGCGCGGTGGCTGGAGTACCTGGACCGGCCCGACGTGGAGACCTGGGTGGCGTACGACCGGGGGACGCCCGCGGGCTACGTGGAACTGGAGGCGCAGGACGACGGGGTCGTGGAGATCGTCTACTTCGGGCTGATCCCGGCCTTCCGGGGCCGGCGCGTCGGCGGGCACCTGCTGTCGTACGGCACCGCGCGGGCCTGGGACCTGGCGGAGCGCCGGCCGGACCGGAAACCGACCCGGCGGGTCTGGCTGCACACCTGCAGCAAGGACGGTGCGCACGCCATGGACAACTACCTCCGCCGGGGCTTCCGGCTGTTCGACACCAAGGTCGAGGACGAGCCCGAGGCCCCCACCCCGGGCCCGTGGCCGGGAGCCCACCCGGCCTGAGCACCCGGCCCGAGCACCGCGCCGCGCGGACGTTCCCGGGCACGGACCGCGCGGGGCCCGCTCCCCGGACCGCGCGGGCGGGACCGTCCGCGCCTCCTGTGACCAAGACCACCCACGTCTCCCATCGCGAGACGAAGTCGTCCGCATAATGGACGAAGCTGGACTGTGTCCAGATCTCCGTGCCACGCTTCCGTCATGCCTGGAACGGGAATCGCCTTGGTGAGTCGGCGTCATGTCGACCTCGGCCGCATGTCCAGCGCCATCTGTCCGGCGCGCTGAGAGCACGTTCAGCAGCACCCGGCACCTCCTCCGCACCGGTCCGCCCCGCTCGGTACCGCCCGGTTCCGCCCCGTTCCGCTCCGCTTCACGAACTCCCGCGCAACGCCGCGCACATGTACCCGTGCCCGTCATGCGCAGGTCAGAGCCGCATCCCCGCCTGTCCCGAAGGACGTATCAACCATGGCCGCCAGCCCGCAGAACCCTGCCGCCGCGACCCCCCGCCGCAAGGTGAGCCGTCACCGCGGAGAGGGCCAGTGGGCCGCGGGGCACTTCACGCCGCTCAACGGCAACGAGCAGTTCAAGAAGGACGACGACGGTCTCAACGTCCGGACACGTGTTGAGACGATCTACTCGAAGCGCGGATTCGACTCGATCGACCCCAACGACCTGCGCGGCCGCCTGCGCTGGTGGGGCCTGTACACGCAGCGCCGGCCCGGGATCGACGGCGGCCGCACCGGCGTGCTGGAGCCCGAGGAGCTCGAGGACCAGTACTTCATGATGCGGGTGCGCATCACCGGCGGGCGGCTCACCACCGAACAGCTGCGCGTGATCGGCGAGATCGCCGAGACCTACGCCCGCGGCACCGCCGACATCACCGACCGGCAGAACATCCAGTACCACTGGATCCGCATCGAGGACGTGCCCGCGATCTGGGAACGGCTCGAGGCGGTCGGCCTGTCCACCACGGAGGCCTGCGGCGACACCCCGCGCGGCATGCTCGGCTCCCCCGTCGCCGGGGTCGCCGAGGACGAGATCATCGACGGCTCGGCGGCGCTGGACGAGATCGCCCGCCGCTACATCGGCGACCCGCGCTTCTCCAACCTGCCGCGCAAGTTCAAGACGGCCGTCTCCGGCTCCCCGCTGCTGGACGTCGCCCACGAGATCAACGACGTGTCCTTCGTCGGCGTCGTCCACCCCGAGCACGGCCCCGGCTTCGACCTGTGGGTCGGCGGCGGCCTGTCGACCAACCCCAGGTTCGGGGTGCGGCTGGGCGCCTGGGTGCCCGAGGCGGACGTGCCCGAGGTGTGGGAAGGCGTCATCTCCATCTTCCGCGACCACGGCTACCGGCGGCTGCGCAACCGGGCGCGGCTGAAGTTCCTGGTCGCCGACTGGGGGCCGGAGAAGTTCCGCCAGGTCCTGGAGGACGACTACCTGAGCCGCAGGCTGGCCGACGGTCCGGCGCCCGAGATGCCCGCGCAGCGGTGGCGCGACCACATCGGGGTGCACCGCCAGAAGGACGGCCGGTTCTACGTCGGCTTCGCGCCGCGGGTGGGCCGCATGGACGGCTCGCTGCTCACCAAGGTCGCCGCGCTGGCCGAGGACCACGGCTCGGGGCGGGTCTCCACCACCGCCGAGCAGAAGATGATCGTCCTGGACGTGCCGCAGGACCGGGTCGACTCGCTCGTCGACGGCCTGGAGGCGCTGGACCTGCGGGTCAAGCCGTCGCCCTTCCGGCGCGGCACGATGGCCTGCACCGGCATCGAGTTCTGCAAGCTCGCCATCGTGGAGACCAAGGAGCGCGGCAGCGAGCTCATCGACGAGCTGGAGCGCCGGCTGCCCGACTTCGGCGAGCCGCTCACCATCAACATCAACGGCTGCCCGAACGCCTGCGCCCGCATCCAGACCGCGGACATCGGTCTCAAGGGACAGCTGGTCACCGACGCCGAGGGCCGGCAGGTCAGCGGCTACCAGGTGCACCTGGGCGGCGCGCTCGGCCTGGAGCCGGCCTTCGGCCGCAAGGTGCGCGGCCTGAAGGTCACCTCGGACGAACTGCCGGACTACATCGAGCGGGTGCTGAAGCGCTTCGAGGCGGAGCGCGAGGACGGCGAGCGGTTCGCCACGTGGGCGGCCCGCGCGGACGCCGAGGCCCTGTCGTGAGCGAGCGGGCCGCGCCGTTCTACTGCCCGTACTGCGGCGACGAGGACCTGCGTCCCAGCGAGGAGGGGCACGGCGCCTGGGAGTGCGGGGCGTGCAACCGGGCCTTCCGGCTGAAGTTCCTCGGACTGCTCGCCCAGGGGATCGACCGGCCCGGCACGGGACCGGACACGGGAGGGGACCGGATATGACGACGGTTCGGGAAGAGCGCACCACCGACGAGTTGAGGGCACTGGCCGAGCGGGCGGGCCGCGACCTGGAGGACGCCTCCGCACCGGAGATCCTCCGGTGGGCCGTCGAGACCTTCGGCGGGCGCTTCTGCGTGACCTCCTCCATGGAGGACGCGGTGGTCGCCCACCTCGCCTCCCGCGTCCTGCCCGGCGTGGACGTGGTGTTCCTCGACACCGGCTACCACTTCGAGGAGACCATCGGCACCCGGGACGCCGTGGCAGCCGTGATGGACGTCAACGTCATCACGCTCACCCCGCGGCAGACCGTCGCCGAGCAGGACGCCGAGTACGGGCCGAGGCTGCACGACCGCGACCCCGACCTGTGCTGCGCGCTGCGCAAGGTGCGGCCGCTGGAGGAGGGTCTGCGGGGGTACACGGCCTGGGCGACCGGGCTGCGCCGCGACGAGTCCCCGACCCGGGCCGGCACCCCGGTCGTCGGCTGGGACGAGAAGCGGCGGAAGGTGAAGGTCTCCCCCATCGCCCGCTGGACCCAGGACGACGTGGACGCCTACGTCGCCGAGCACGGCGTGCTCACCAACCCGCTGCTGGCGGACGGTTACGCGTCGGTGGGCTGCGCCCCCTGCACCCGCCGGGTGCTGGAGGGCGCAGCCCACCG
>NZ_LIRG01000077.1 GCF_001419695.1 Streptomyces prasinopilosus | reverse complement strand
CCCTCGACTGCCTTGCCCTCGACTGCCTTGCCCTCGGCGGCCTTGCCCTCCGGAACATGGTCGACCCCTGGGGCACGGTCCGCCCCCGGCACACGGTCGGTGTCCGGGGCGCTACCGGAGTCCGGCGCGCGGCCGGTCCCGGAGGCCCCCGGCCTCTGCGCAGCCGCGAGGCGCTCGCTCTCCGCGAGCCGTTCCCGGGCGGCGAGCCACTCGGTCACGTCCTCCCCGGGGCCGCAGGCCCGGACCAGCGCCGCGACGACCTCGGCC
Organism: Streptomyces prasinopilosus; assembly: GCF_001419695.1. Lineage (GTDB taxonomy): Bacteria > Actinomycetota > Actinomycetes > Streptomycetales > Streptomycetaceae > Streptomyces > Streptomyces prasinopilosus. Next base: position 9,807 of record NZ_LIRG01000077.1, on the reverse strand, counting down.
CGCGGCAGCGCGTCCCGGCGCAGGACGTCCGCGAGGGTGCTTCGCGCGAGCACGTCGCCGCGTTCGGCGGCCCGCTCCTCCAACTGCCGGTAGGTCAGCTCGCTGTGCTCCTTGAGCCGCCGCAGCAATCCGACGTACTCGGCCGGAGTCCGCGCCCCGCCGGGCTCCGAGCCGCCAGAGATCGCCATTCCGTCATTGTCGTCACGCGCCTCACACCCGGCAATCCCCCGTCCCGGCCACGTCGGGCGGCCCGCCCGCGCCGTTCCGGACAGCCTTCCGACCAGCCCGGACGGCCTGGCCCTTGTCCCGGACAGGGCGAACCGTTGCCGGACAGGATCCCGCGGTCCAGGATCGGTTGACGTCGCCGCAGGCCGGACCCACGGGGGTGGACCGGCCTCGGCGGACCCACCCGGACGACACGGCGGGGAGACCGGATCCGGACGGCGTGGCGGGGAGCGGATCCGGACGGCGTCCCGCTGGGGAGAACCCCGTGGTGAGGCCGCCCCGGTGCCCCGCGCGGAGCCGTGCCGAGAGCCGGCACGGGGAAGGACGCGTTCACCTGGAAGAGTGCCAGGAGGGCGCGCTCCCGGAACGCGTCTCTCACCCGTAGGTGGGAGGAAGGACCGGCTGCCGCCCCGGCCCGACCGCCGTGCGGACGGCCGGCCAAGGGCTGTCCCGTGCCTGTCGGCCGCGGACGAGGTGTGATCCCGCCACGGTGGGAGTGAGCACGGCATCGGAGCGCGTACGGGAACCCGCGCAGGAGGATCGCGCACGAGCACCCGCGCACGAAAACTCCTGTGCGCCGGCTCGCACACCTCTGCGACCATCCCCGAATGGCGCACCGTCTCGAATCGCTGGTCATCCGGCACACCCACCGTCTCCCCTCCCCCGCGGGTTCCGCCGGGCAAGGAGCCACCGCCGCCCGGCAGTTCGACGCGGCGCTGACGTCCGTGGGCTTCAAGCTCTCGGCGGAGCTGCTGGAGCGGCTGTCGGGGCTGTCCGAGGCCGCGGTCGTGCACACCGCCGGGCGGACGCTGCGCACCGTGAGCGAGATGGTGGGCGACCACGTCCGGCACAACGCGTACTTCATCGACTTCCCGGCGAACGTGCCGGACACCGAAGACTTCTGGATGCGGTGCGTGGTGCAGGCGCTCGGCGACGACACGGCGCGCGGGGGCGTGCTGACGCAGCTGGCACGCGGGGCGCTGAACCTGCTCAGCCTGCCCGCCTACGGCCGCTACCGGCACACCTACGAGGAGATGCTCGCGGCACAGGACGAGCTGATCGCCTCGGCGGGCGACCGGGTGACCGTCCTGCACCTCGGGCGGGGTCTGGACGACGAACTCACGGACCTGTACCTGGCCCTGGCGGGCAGCACGACGCCGCTGGGCGAGGAGCACCTGCGCGACCTCAGGACCCTCGCCGAGTGCTGCGCGCTCGGCCCCCAGCCGGAGTCGATCCCGGTCCGGGAGAACCGGGCGGTCGTCAACGAGGCCCGTCTCGCCGCCGGCGTGGACCCCCTGCTGGACACCGTCACCGACGTGCTGCGGCTGGCCTGCGCGCTGTCGGGCGGCGACGTGACGCTGCAGGAGCCGACCCGGTTCCGGACCCTCCCGCGGCCGGTCCGCCGGGTGCTGCTCGCGGGCCTCGACGCCGTGGTCGCGGCGAACCCCGCCAAGCTGGCCGACGTGCACGCGCACCGCGAGCCGTTCAAGCGGCTCGGTGAACGCCTCCACCCGCACGAGTACCCGCGCTGGCCGCACGCCGCCGACGTGTTCGCCGTGGCGCGGGGCGAGAAGGAGGCACGGTCCTTCGACAGCCGCGTGGAGGAGCTGCTCGGCGCGTCCGACGTCCCCGGGGCGGTACGGCTGCTGGAGTCCGCTCCCGGCAAACTGTTCCGCGCCCTGGACCACCTGCTGCGCAGCGCCGCCGGCCAGGACGGGCGGGACGCGGTGGTGGCCGCCGCGGCGCGGGTCGCCCCCGAGGTCTCCGGCCGGGTCGTGCTCTCGGTCCGCGAGCACTTCCAGAACCGGGAGCGGGCGACCGGCGCACCCCGGATCTTCGTCAACCGCCGGGGCCGCGGCTGGGCCGCCCCCGACACCCGGCCGCCGGTCCCCGCTGCCGACCGCGACCGGCTGACCGCCGCCCTCGACGCCGAGCTGCGCCGCAGGCTCCCCGCGCCGGACCGGCTGCTGCTCGACCCCGACGTCCTCGACGTGGCGCTCCCGCTCAGCGGCAGGGCGACCGCGGCCGGGCTCGGCGTACTGCCGCGAGGCTCGCTCTCGGCGGTCACCGGCGAACGGCTGCGCTTCTTCGTGTACTGGAAGGAGGCGCAGCACCGGACCGACTACGACCTCTCCGCGCTGCTCCTCAACGCGGACTACAGCACCCGCTCCTGGCTCTCCTACACGTCCCTCAGGGCGGTCGGGGGCAGGCACTCGGGCGACGTCACCCAGGCGTCCGACGGGGCCTCGGAGTTCATCGACCTGTCCCTGGGCCGGGTACGCGGCGCGTTCATCGTTCCGCAGGTCAACATCTACGACGGCGAGGGCTTCGAGGAGGTCGAGGAGTCGTTCTTCGGTTTCATGCTGCGCGACGGTGAACGGAAGGGCCGGCCGTTCGAGCCGCGCACGGTGCGCATGAAGTCGGAACTGCGCGGAACGGGCCGGGTGGCGCTGCCGCTGGTGTTCCGGCGCGAGGACGACGGCCGGTGGCGCGCGAAGTGGCTGCACCTGTACCTGAAGGGCATCTCGTCGGCCAACCGGGTCGAGCAGAACCAGGTGTCGGTGTCCAAGGTGGTGCGCGCCGTCGCGGAGCGCGAGCACCTGACGGTGCGGTACCTGACCGGCCTGATGTCCGGCGGCACCACGTCCGTGGACCTGTGGGACGGTGGGCCGGCCCCGGACGAGCCCGTGACGTACATCGGTCTCGAACGTCCCGAGGGACTGCACCCGGACTCCCGGATCATCACCCTCGAAAACCTGCGCGACCTGATCCCGGGCTGAGTGCTAGCGTTGCCCACGGCGAGGCCATGAAGGGGCTTCCTTCTCAAATCCTTTCCTGAAACAAGTCCTTTCGCTTTCCTCGCCCTCGACATCGCCCCGGGCGGTGCCCGCACCCACCACGCGGGCACCGCCCGGGGCCGTTTTTCCTTCCGCCGGCCGCCCTCTCCTTCGCCTTGGACGCACCAGAGGGAGCCAGTGGTGTCCCACAGCCTCGCGAACTGCCGAATCCTCACACTGGTCACGCCCGACCAGACCACTTCAACAAGACCATGTCGCGAACCCTTAAAAGCGTTCGATCTCTTGGCCTGCCGGGATCTTGTAGCAGCCGGAGATGACGTCCAGGCTCAACATCGGGGGCTCACTCTTTGCCATCTTTACAATTCTTGCGCTGAATTTTTTCTCGTCATTGTCGGCGGTCATCCTAATGTTCTTGTTCTTGCTGGTGTCCGGCCCGTATTCGACGATCCTCCACCCGCGTTTCGGCAGTTCCTCCTTGAGGCGTTCCATGACTGGGTCAAGGTCGTCAGCCGAGGTCGGATAGAAGCTCCAGGGGTGGAGGATCCGGAAGTGCTTCTCCGTATCCTTGCCTGAACAGTCCACGACTGTCGAATAGCTTTCGGAAGCTTTTCCTTTGACTCCGATCAGATCGTAGATACCACTGGACACCCTTTCCGTCGCATCGGCGGCGTCGGACGAGGTGCTCGTGCCGGAAAATGGGACGCCGTCGGATCGACTGTCGTTCATACTGCATCCAGTGAGGGTAATGAGGGTAGCGGAGGCGACGAGCATGAGAGCACTCGGTCGAGTCTTCATTATCAACTCCTACTTGACATGCGCTCACGATTCCGAGGGTGATTTCAGAACCGCTTCGTCGCCCTTCCCGACAACGATCAGGGCTTGATTCAGCAGACTCTCGGTGTCCGGCTTCCAGTAATCACTGTGACCTTCGGTGTCCGTGGTCACCTGGTTGGCGCCGAACTCCGGGTCGCTGGGGATGATGAAACCATCCCCGCCGTGGCCCCAGCGGCCGATGTCGGGAACGATGTCTCCATCGGCCTCTTGGTTCCACACGTGTCCTTCGGGAACGTCCATCTCATCTGCGCTGGACACCTTGACGCCCGGACTGCCCGCGAAGATGACTTCATCAGCATTGAGGTGACCCGTCTGGGCTGCCGCGCCGACAAGGGTAGTCCCGTACGAGTGGGCAATTACCGCGGTATGACCTGATGAATTACCGGAATGCGACGCTTCAAGTCCGTCCATGAAATTTCGGAACTCCGGAGCGCCGTCGTACGCATAGTGTTCGAAGGGGGCGTCTCTCGCAACGTGATCGGGCGCATCATAGCCAAGCCAAGTGATCGTGGAAACGGATTCTCCGCTGACCTTTCCGTTGGCTGCCCGCCAGACGTTCACCATCCGATTGATGTTCCCCCCGATCCCTCCCAGGTCCGATTCCGTGCCCGGCACATAGACAGCCGTGTGATGCGCGGTGTCCGGGTTTCCGTTGGCGAGGATCGCGCGGCCGTCCTTTTCCGTATTGAATCCCAGCAGATACGCCTCCGGCAGCCCTCTCGTGCCGGTGGCGTCGAAGCGGTCCTGGATGGCCTGCATGCCTTTGAGCGATCTGTTGAGCCGGTCGTACCGGTCGCCGTACTTGTTGTGCCACTGCATCCACTCATCGGTGTGGACCCTGGACGGGTGGCCCCCGGCCGAGATCCAGGTCCATGCGTGGGACGGCGGCGCCGGAATCGAGTTCAGTTCCGTCCGCATCCTGCCCCGTGTCGTGTCGAACACCATGCGGTTGGCCTCGTCCCGGACGGTGGAGGGCAGTCCGTCGAGTCCACCGACGGTGCCGGGCCGCATGGAGGCCCAGGCTGCCTGCTCCTCCGCGCTGAGTTCCTTCCACCACTCCGCGTTCTCCTTCGGACTGCCGTCCTCGGGTGGTTGGGGCAGTGAGGCGAGGTACTGCCCGCCGGCTCCGGTCACGCCCTTCGCGTCCGAGGACGTGTCGGCCCAGTCCGCATCGGAGACGGTGAGGTCGTCGTCCGCCTTCAGGGCCCGCAGTTTCGGCGCCCATTTCTCGTCGGCTTCGGTCGCTTCCCCGAGGGCCGTGGCGATCAGGTCGGCGCAGTCCCGGGCGAGGCGGTGGTGGGGGTTGGGGTCGAAGCCGGCCGCCTGGCGGCCAAGGGCGGAAGCCGTACCGTCCGTCAGGCCGCTCACCGTGCCCCCTGCGGGGACCTTGCCGTCCTCGCCCTTCTCCCCGCCCGGCGGGTAGGTGACCGAGCCGTCGGCGTTCACGGTGAGGTGCGCCGCCCTGGCGTTCTCCAGGGCCGTGTCGAGTTTCCTCTTGGCCGCTTCCATCTCGTACGAGAACGCTTCGAGAGCGGTACCGATGAGACCGCACTGAGCTTGGATGTAGTGGAAGTTCTGTCCCAGCTTCCCCAGTTGTCTGACCGCCGCGGTCGCGGCCTCGCCCTTCAGCCGGTTCCGCACGGCCACGGCGATCTGGTTCTCGATGCGGTCCTTGGCAGCGCCCGCCATGTCGGAGGTTCCGCGGTAGCCGTCGGCCGCTTCGGAGTACTCGGCGGGCTTGATGGCCTTGAGTGTCGCGAGGTCCATGTCGTCCGGTTACCGCCCCTTGCCCTGGCCGCCGACAGCGGGCGTATCCGCGTATGCCGCCTCGAGCCCGGCGATCTCCGCCTCGACCGACTCGTCCGTCCGGTACTGGTCGGTACCCGCCCTCACCAGGAGGTCCGAGAGTTTTCCGCAGCGCCAGCCGAGGTTTTCGAGGTAGGTCTCCCACGAGACGTGGACGCCCTTCTGGGCGGCGGCGGTCAGGCAGCCGGACTCCTTGCCGAGACCCGCCTGACCGACCTTCAGCTTCCGCCTCGCCCTGCCGATGTCCTCACGCAGCGAGCCGATGTCCGTACCGGCCTCGGTCCAGGTCCGCCTGTTCGAGAGGAGTGTGCCCGCGCCCCCGCCGGGGTCCGCCGGTAAGCGGTTCAGCAGCGTCTGCGCGGTGTGCCGTTCGGCCGCTGCGGCCTTCAGCTGCTCCCATTCGTCCCACGCCATGTGGGGCCCCCTGCCGTGGCATTGTCGAGCGGACGTGAACGGACGACCGCAACGCAACGATTACGGTCGGGACACGAACAGTAACGCCCCGTCACCGATGGCTCCATCCGTGTCGGTCGTCATGGCCTCTGAGTAGCTGTACTCAGCCAGGGCCAGGTTCCCGGCCGGGCCGGGTGGCGTTGCCCGGTGTGTCCGGAGGAGGGTGCGGAGGGTCGGGGCGGGAGGCCGTGGAACACGGGCTCGGCGGGAGTGCCGCCGCTCCGTCGGGCCGGTTGCCGGCCGGAGCCGTCGGGCCGGGACTCAGTCGCCTTCCCGTCCGGCACGAACCGTGCCGTCGGCCGGGGAGAGGCAGCGGCGTACCAGTGTGAGGGTGCGGTCCGTCACGGTGCCGAGCGGGACGCCGCGCTCGACGGCGGCCAGGGCCGTGTGCAGCATCCCGGCGATGAGGTCCGCCGTGAGCGCGGGGTCGGGGGCGCCGATCTCCCTGACGGCGGCGCGGAACGGTTCGACCTGTTCCAGGTGGAGTTCCATCAGCCGTTCCTGGCAGGCGGGCGGGAGGCCGGCGCTCATGAGGGCGGCCGCCGGCCGGTGGGCGCCCTCGGCGCCCAGGCGGAGGCTTTCCCTGAAGAACGCCTCGACGCGTGCCACCGGGCCGCTCGCCTCGGCCATGGCGTCGGCGAGTGCCTCGTTCGACCGCCGGAAGGCTTCCTCCGTGATGGTCGCCAGGAGGGCCGCCGAGGAGTCGAAGTACTGGTACACGCTCGAGCGGGCCAGGCCCGCCCGGGCGCCGACCGCCGCCGGGGTGACGGCGGCGGCGCCCTCGTTCACCAGGAGGTCGATCGCTGCCTTGATCAGTGCCTCGCGCTGGTGGGCACGGTGTTCGGCGACGGTGGAGGCGTTGATCTTCGGCATGCGGGGCGGACTCCTGGCTGGCGAACAGGGCCGGGAGTGAGGTGTCGGCCCGCGGCCCCGGTCGGGAAAGCCCGGTCAGGAAAGGCGGCCGTCGACCATCTCGTGCACCCGGTCGGCAGCGTCCATTATCCCCGTGTCGTGGGTGACCATGACCGTGGCGGTGCCGTGCTCACGGGTCTGCTCGGCGATCAGCTGTACGGCCTCGGTCGAACGCACCCGGTCCAGCGCGGAGGTGGGTTCGTCCACCAGCAGGACGGCGGGGGAGGTCATCAGCGCCCGGGCCAGGCCCGCGCGCTGGCGTTCTCCTCCGGACAGCTGGTGCGGCCGGGAACCGGCGCGGTGCGCGAGCCCGACCGCCTCGATGAGTTCATCGGCCCGGGACCGGGCCGCGCCGTCGAGGCGTCCGGCGATGTGCAGGGGCAGCAGGAGCTGTTCCCTGACGGTCAGGGAGGCCAGCAGGTTGGACTGCTGGAAGACGAAGCCGATGTGGCGTCGGCGGGCCGCGGTGCGCTCCTTGTCCGTCAGGGCGGTCAGCTCCGTGCCGGCGACGCGGACCGTGCCCGAGGTGGGCCGCTGGAGGCCGCCGGCGACGGCGAGGAGGCTGGACTTGCCGGAGCCCGAGGGGCCGACGACGGCGACGAACTCGCCGGGGGCGACGGTCAGGGCGACACGGTCGAGGGCGGTCACGGCGGTGTCGCCGTCGCCCAGGGTGAGGGAGACGTCGAGCAGGCGCAGTCCGCCGGAGCCCGCGGTGTCCGGAGCGGTCCGGTGGTCGGTGGCGGACGTGGTCATCGGGTGGCTCCCAGAGCGGTCAGGGGGTCGACGGCGGTGATGCGGCGGACGGCGACGGCGGCACCCACGGCTCCGAGTCCGACGAGGAGGCCGGCGGAGGTCGCGATGGCCGGGGCGGAGAGGGAGAACGGCGCCTTGCCGATCATCGCGCTGCCCAGGGCGAGGCCGACGGCGGTGCCGAGGGCCGTCGCGCCGACGAGCACGGCGACGACCTGGGCGAGCGCGTCGCGCAGGATGTACCCGGTGGGTGCGCCGAGTGCCTTCAGCAGTGCGATCTCGGCCTTGCGCTGCACGGTCCAGACGGTGAAGAACGCGCCGACGACGAGCGCCGAGATGGCGTACAGGAAGCCCTTGATCAGGGCCATGGTGCTCGACTCCGCCGTGTAGCCCGGGGACGCGCCGTAGGTGGTCTCCTTGGTGTCGGCCCGGGTGGCGGTCGCCTCCTGCACGGCGGAGGTGTCGGCTCCGTCCTCCAGGGTCAGGGCGACAGCCGTGGCCTGCCGGAGCGCGGCCTCGGGCAGGTCGCCCGGCAGGCCGTAGTGCAGGTGGCGCCAGGTGTCGAGGTCGGTGTAGACGACGCCGATGTGGCCGTAGGAGACGGTGTCGTCGACCAGGCCGACGACCTTCAGCCGCACCTCGCTCTTGTCCGCGGTGAGGACGTCTCCGATCTCCACGCCCAGGTCGGCGATCTCCCGGGTGATGACGATGCCCGCGCTCCCCTCCCTCAGGTGCTCGCCCTCGGTGGGGTCCGGGGCCAGGGGGGAGTCCGGGGCCATGCCGAAGACGGCGAGGTTGACCTGTTCGCCCTTCTCGGCGCCCCGCGTCACCTGGGCGTTGGCCAGGGTGTTCCCGAACGGCTCCGCCCGCTGCACCCCCGGGGTCGCGGACCATGCCCGCCAGTCCTCCTCCTCCACGGTGGAACGGGAGAACTGCTCGCTGGTCGCCTTCTCGTCGAAGGCCATGTGGGTCACGGGCAGGGCGCGCAGACCGGATATGCCGGCGTCCGCGAGGCCGGAGGCGAGTCCGGACAGGAGCACGCCGAGGACGGCGATGAGCGCGACCACCGCTCCCATCAGGGCGAAGCGACCGCGGGCGAAGCGCAGATCGCGTAGGGCGAGGAACACGGGATCTCCGAGCGAAGAGGAGTGATCGGGGGAATCGAGGGTGATCGGGGTGATCAGGGCATGGCGGCAAGGAACCCTCGTCGCTTTGCCGAATTTTGACGACGAGAGCGTCGGCATCTTATCGGATGATCCCGACACTGGTGTCGGCTCCCTGTCGGGCGGCGCCGGACGACGCACCGATGCGCACGTTCCGTACCGCGCCGACCGGGAAGGGCACAGACTCGTGCCATGGCTGACATGAGGGCGTTCCGGGAAGCGGTCACCCTGAGGGCGGCCGGCGGCTCCGAGGAGCCCGGTGAGCCCGTGCGGGAGCTGGCGGCGCGGCTGTCCGTCCGGACGGCCGTCCTGCTCGAAGGACTGAGTGACGCGGCGGCGGTCGACGCGCTGGCCGAGCGCCGCGGGCTGGACCTGGAGAGCGAGGGGATCTGCGTCCTGCCGATGGGCGGCGCGATGAGCGTCGGACGCTTCGCCCGGCTGCTCGGGCCGTCGCCCGGCCTGGGCCTGCACCTGACGGGGCTGTGCGACGAGGGGGAGCTCCGCTTCTACGCGCGTGCCCTGGCGGGAGCCACCCCGACGGCCGGCCCGGGAGAGGGGCAGGGGCAGCCGCAGCGGTTCTTCGTCTGCTCGGCGGACCTGGAGGACGAGCTGATCCGCACGCTGGGCGTGGCACGGGTGGAGGAGATCGTCCGGGCGCAGGGCGATCTGCGCGCCCTGCAGACCTTCCAGCAGCAGCCCGCGCAGCAGGGCCGCACCGCCCGGCAGCAGTTGCGGCGCTTCCTCGGCACGAAGAAGGGCCGCAAGATCCACTACGGCCGTGCCCTCGTCGAGGCCCTCGAACCCGACCGCGTGCCCGCCCCGCTCGACGGCCTGTTCGGTGAGCTGCCCGTCGGCCTCTGAACCCG
>NZ_LIRG01000769.1 GCF_001419695.1 Streptomyces prasinopilosus | reverse complement strand
CCCTCGATCGTCGCGATCAGGTCCGCACCGATGCCCTGGGGGGCGAAGTTGGTGGCGAGGTTGGTCATGGGGTCGTTGAACCAGGCGCCGCCGTCCGAGGCCATCTTCACCCGGGACATGGACTCCACACCGCCCGCGAGGACCAGGTCCTCCCAGCCGGAGCGGACCTTGGCGGCGGCCATGTTGACGGCCTCCAGACCCGAGGCACAGAACCGGTTCTCCTGGACACCGGCCACCGTGTCCGGCAGCCCGGCCGCGATCGCGGCGATCCGCGCGATGTCGGAGCCCTGATCACCGACCGGACTGACCACACCCAGCACGACGTCGTCCACGGCCGCCGGGTCCAGGTCCGGGAAGCGGTCCCGGATCTCCTGGATCAGGCCGACGACCAGGTCGACGGGCTTCGTGCCGTGCAGGGCGCCGTTCGCCTTGCCACGCCCGCGCGGGGTGCGGATCGCGTCGTACACGTACGCTTCGGTGCTCACGGGAAGACCTTTCACTGGGAATGCCGGGGCGCGGACAGCAGTCGGGGGACGTCCCAGTCGCGGGCCACGTCGTCGGTGTCGGTGCCCGGCCGGGCGGGCCCGGTGCGGACGCTGGTGGGGGTGGCGGAGAACCGCGGGGCCGGTGCGGGCTGGGTGATGCCGGCGTGGTCGGTGAAGGTGCCGCGGGCGGCGAGGTGCGGATCGTGCGGGGCCTCGCGCAGCGACAGGACGGGGGCCGCGCACGCGTCGGAACCGTCGAAGACGGCGGCCCACTCGTCGCGGGTGCGCTCCTTGAAACGGGCGGTGACCCGCTCGCGCAGCGCCGGCCACCGGGTGACGTCGAGGCGGGCCCCGAAGAGCCCGTTCCCGTCCTCGTCGTCCTCGTCCTCGATGCCGAGCAGCCGCAGGAACTCGTCGTAGAACTGCGGTTCGAGCGCGCCCACCGCCATGTGTCCGCCGTCGGCCGTCTCGTACGTGCCGTAGTACGGGCAGCCGCCGTCGAGGAGGTTGGCTCCGCGCCGGTCCTGCCAGACCCCGGCGGCGAGCATGCCGTGGATCATGGCGGACAGGTGGGCCGTTCCGTCCACGATGGCGGCGTCGACGACCTGCCCGGCGCCGCTCAGGCGCGCGTGGTGCAGGGCGGCGAGAACGCCGACGACGAGGTAGAGGGAGCCGCCCGCGTAGTCGCCGAGCAGGTT
>NZ_LIRG01000768.1 GCF_001419695.1 Streptomyces prasinopilosus | reverse complement strand
TGATCCCGGCCGTGGCGGCCGGGGCCGCCACGGCCGGGATCAGCGGGGAGGCCGCGCCGAGCGCGGCGCCGCGCAGCACCGCACGGCGGTCGACACCCCGTCGGAAAGGCGTGCCCGGTCGGTCTGCGGCAGGTGTGTCCTGGGTCATGGCGTCAGCAGATCAGGTGATCAACTCCCGTGTCCAAGACCGGAATTGAGCTGCGCCGATATGCGAACGCATATGCGCTCCGGTCACCGGCCGCCGTCGCGCAGGAAACCGACCGCGATCCCGGCGGCCCGGCCCACCGCGGCGTCCACCGTGGGGCGGGAAGCGGCCAGGGCGTGCGTGCGGGCGAAGACGGCGATCGCGTAGCACCCGCCGTCGGGGTAGCGGACGACGCCCGCCTCCATGTGCAGCCCCGGCAGGGTCCCGGTCTTGGCCGCGACCGTGACGTCGTCCGGGAAGCCCGACACCAGCCGGTGCCGGAACACCTGACGGGACATCAGGTCACGCACGAGGGCACAGGCCTCGGGCGGGCCGGCGGCGTCGGTCCAGATCAGCCGGAGCAGCCGCGTGATCTCGCGGGGCGTGCTCGCCGTGGTGCGGTGGGGATCCAGTACGGCCAGCCGTCTTTTGCGCTCGTCCGGCAGGGCGGGGTAGCGGGCGGCGAAGTCCCGCTCGTCGCGCGCCCCGACCTCCGCGAGCATCGACTCCAGCAGGTCTCGCGGTCCGCCCACGATCCGGGTCCGCCCCAGGCCGAGCTCCGCCGCGAGCAGCCGTACGGTGTCCAGGCCCACGCGGGCCAGCAGCAGGTCGGCCGCCGAGTTGTCGCTGACCGACATCGCGAAGTGGGCCAGGTCCCGCAGCGACAGCTCGACGTCGTCCAGGCAGCCGGCGGTCCCCCAGCCGCCGAGCCGGTCGGCCGCGGTCACCCGCACCCGTTCCCGCGGGTCCAGCTGACCGGCGGCGGCCTGCCGGGCGAACTCCAGGACCAGCAGCACCTTGAAGATCGAGGCGATCACGACGGGGTCGTCGGCCCCGACGCCGACCCCGTCCCCGCCCGGGCCCTCCGCACCGGCCGTCGCGGCGTCCCCCGCGCCGGGTCGGGTGCGAAGCCCGGCGCGGGGGACGCCGCGACGGCCGGTGCGGAGGGCCCGGGCGGGGACGGGGTCGGCGTCGGGGCCGACGACCCCGTCGTGATCGCCTCGATCTTCAAGGTGCTGCTGGTCCTGGAGTTCGCCCGGCAGGCCGCCGCCGGTCAGCTGGACCCGCGG
>NZ_LIRG01000767.1 GCF_001419695.1 Streptomyces prasinopilosus | reverse complement strand
TGATGCGGTGCGGTCCGGGCCCGGCCTGCCCGGACCGCACCGCATCAACCCGTCTCCTGTGCAAGGGTGTTGACGCACGGGCCCGTCCCGGGCCGACGGCCCCATGTGGCGTGAACCGGCGGTCACTGGCCGAAAACACCGTGACCGGACGGGCCCGCTCGGGAATTTCGCGATAAACCGTCAAAGCAAGTGACGTTCCGCGTGCCGCACACCACTATGGTGAGACAGATGAAGGCTCTCGTGCTGTCCGGCGGTGCCGGCACCCGGCTGAGGCCGATCACCCACACCTCGGCGAAGCAGTTGGTCCCCGTGGCCAACAAGCCCGTGCTCTTCTACGGGCTGGAATCGATCGCGGACGCCGGCATCACCGACGTCGGAATGATCGTCGGCGACACGGCCGAGGAGATCGAGAACGCGGTGGGCGACGGATCGAAGTTCGGCCTGCGCATCACCTACATCCCCCAGGAACGGCCCCTGGGGCTCGCCCACGCCGTGCTGATCGCCCGCGACTGGCTCGGGGACGACGACTTCGTGATGTACCTCGGCGACAACTTCATCGTCGGCGGCATCACCGGGCTCGTCGACGAGTTCCGCCGGCACCGGCCCGACGCCCAGATCCTGCTCACCCGCGTCGCCGACCCCCGCTCCTTCGGCGTCGCCGAGCTCGACGCGAGCGGACAGGTGATCGGCCTCGAGGAGAAACCCGAGCGTCCCAAGAGCGACCTCGCCCTGGTCGGCGTCTACCTGTTCACCCCCGCCGTCCACGACGCGGTGCGCGCCGTCAAGCCCTCCTGGCGCGGCGAACTCGAGATCACCCACGCCATCCAGCACCTGATCGACTCCCGCGCCGACGTGCGCTGCACGGTCATCCACGGCTACTGGAAGGACACCGGCAACGTCGTCGACATGCTGGAGGTCAACCGGTCGGTCCTCGAAGGGATCGAGCGCCGGATCGACGGCGAGGTGGACGAAGCCTCCGAGACCATCGGCCGGGTGGTGGTCGAGGAAGGAGCCCGCATCAGCAACTCGCGCATCGTCGGCCCCGTCGTCATCGGCGCCGGCACGGTCGTCGGCGACTCCTACGTCGGGCCCTTCACCTCCGTCGCGGAGAACTGCCGGATCACCGACAGCGAACTCGAGTTCTCCATCGTGCTGCGGGACTCCTCGATCGACGGGGTCCGCCGCATCGAGTCCTCGCTCATCGGCCGCCACGTCGAGGTGACCCCGGCCCCCAGCGTCCCCAGCGCCCACCGATTCGTCCTCGGAGACCACAGCAAGGTGCAGATCCACACATGAACCTCCTCGTCACCGGAGCCGCCGGCTTCATCGGCTCCCGCTACGTCCGTACGCTGCTCGCCGCCGACGCGCCCGACGCCGCCGACGCGCCGAGGATCACGGTGCTGGACGCCCTCACCTACGCCGGCACCCTCGACAACCTCGAACTCGACCACCCCCGGCTGAAGTTCGTCCACGGCGACATCCGCGACGCCGACCTCGTCGGCAAACTGACCGCCGAGGCGGACCAGGTGGTCCACTTCGCCGCCGAGTCGCACGTCGACCGCTCCATCCTCACCGCCTCCGACTTCGTCCTCACCAACGTGCTCGGCACCCAGGTCCTCCTCGACGCCGCCCTGCGCCACGGCGTGGACACCTTCGTGCACGTCTCCACCGACGAGGTCTACGGATCGATCGCGTCGGGCTCGGCGACCGAGGAGTACCCGCTCGAACCCAGCTCCCCGTACTCCGCCTCCAAAGCCTCCTCCGACCTGCTGGCCCTCGCCTACCACCGCACCCACGGCCTGGACGTCCGCGTCACCCGCTGCTCCAACAACTACGGCCCGCACCAGTTCCCCGAGAAGGTGATCCCGCTCTTCGTCACCAACCTCCTCGACGGAGCGAAGGTCCCGCTCTACGGCGACGGCCTCAACGTCCGCGACTGGCTGTACGTCGACGACCACTGCGCCGGCATCGACCTCGTGCGGACCCGGGGCAGGGCCGGCGAGGTCTACAACATCGGCGGCGGCACCGAACTCACCAACAAGGACCTCACCGGCCTCCTCCTCGAAGCCTGCGGCGCCGGCTGGGACCGGGTCGAGCACGTCGAGGACCGCAAGGGCCACGACCTGCGCTACTCCGTCGACTGGACCAAGGCCCGCGACGAACTCGGCTACCGCCCCCGCCACGACTTCACCACCGGTCTCGCCGAGACCGTCGCCTGGTACCGCGACAACCGTGCCTGGTGGGAGCCGCTCAAGCAGCGCGTCGGCGGAGGAAAGCCGTGAAATGGCTGATCACCGGTGCGGGCGGAATGCTCGGCCGGGACACCGTCGACGAACTGACCCGGCGCGGCGAACAGGTGACCGGCCTCGACCGGGCCGCCCTCGACATCACCCGGGCCGAGGCCGTCGAGCGCGCGCTGGCCGAGCACCGCCCCGGCATCGTGGTCAACTGCGCCGCGTACACCGCCGTCGACGACGCCGAGACCGACGAGGAACGCGCCACCCTGGTCAACGGCGACGGACCCCGCCTGCTGGCCCGCGCCTGCGCCGCGCACGGCGCCCGGCTGATCCACGTCTCCACCGACTACGTCTTCTCCGGCGACGCCCGCACCACCCCCTACCCCGAGGACCACCCGACCGGCCCGCGCACCGCCTACGGCCGCTCCAAGCTGGCCGGCGAACGCGCCGTGCTGGAGGAACTGCCCGGCGCGAGCGCCGTCGTGCGCACCGCCTGGCTGTACGGAGTCCACGGCACCAGCTTCGTGCGGACGATGATCGGTCTCGAGGCCCGCCGCCCCACCGTCGACGTCGTCGACGACCAGCGCGGGCAGCCCACCTGGAGCGCGGACGTCGCCGCCCGCATGGCCGACCTCGGTCCCCGCGTCGGCGACGGCGTACACGGCGTCCTGCACGCCACCAGCTCCGGCGAGGCCACCTGGTACGACCTGGCCCGGGAGGTGTTCCGGCTGATCGGCGCCGACCCCGACCGGGTGCGGCCCACCACCGGAGCGGCCTTCCCCCGGCCCGCGCCGCGCCCCGCGTACAGCGTCCTCGCGCACGACCGCTGGCAGGACATCGGCCTGCCGGCGCCGCGCGACTGGCGCGTCGCCCTGCACGAAGCACTGCCCCGCATCCGCAAGGAGAGTCCCCTTCGTGAAACGCCATGAGTTCCTGCGCGCCCTGCACAAGGCCAGCGCCAACCGCAACTACCTGGAGATCGGCGTCAACGACGGCCGCAGCCTGCGCCTGTCACGCGTCCCCAGCATCGCGGTCGACCCCGCCTTCAAGGTCGTCTCGGAACTGAAGTGCGACGTCCACCTGGTCAAGGCCACCAGCGACGACTTCTTCGCCCGCGACAACCCGCTGGCCCACCTCAAGGGCGGCCGGCACCCGCTGCGCAACCTCCGCCGCGGCCGCAGCCCCGTCGGACACTGGCGGCGTACCACGCTCGACCTGTCCTTCATCGACGGCATGCACCTGTTCGAATACGCCCTGCGCGACTTCATGAACGTCGAGAAGCACTCCGACTGGTCCAGCGTGATCGTCCTGGACGACATGCTGCCGCGCAGCGTCGACGAGGCCGCCCGGGACCGCCACACCACGGCCTGGACCGGCGACGTCTACAAGATCACCGAGGTGCTGGCGCGTTATCGCCCCGATCTGGTGACGATCCTCGTCGACACCCAGCCCACCGGCCAGCTCGTGGTCTTCGGTGCCGACCCGGACAACACCGTGCTGCACGACAAGTACGACGAGATCATGGCCGAGTACAAGGTGCCCGACCCGCAGAAGGTGCCCGAGACGATCCTGGAACGGGCCGGCGCGGTGCCCCCCGAGGCGCTGGTCGAGGCCGGTTTCTGGCGTCCGCTCGTCCAGGCCCGCAACCGCGGCCTGTCGCGGCGC
>NZ_LIRG01000766.1 GCF_001419695.1 Streptomyces prasinopilosus | reverse complement strand
CGAAGGACCGGACGGAGGCGGCGAAGGAGCTGGCCTCCCAGAGCCGCTGAACCCCGCACCGCCCCTTCCCCGGCCGCACCGCTCGCCCGCATGACGAGGGCGGGGTCCCGCACGCACCGTGTGCGGGACCCCGCCCTCGTCATGCGGGCGAGCGGTGCGGCCGGGGAAGGGGCGGTGCGGGGTTCAGCGGCTCTGGGAGGCCAGTTCCTTCGCCGCCTCCGTCAGGTCCTTCGCGGTGTCGATCGCCCGCCAGTAGGCGCCCTGGGGGAGCGGGAACCCGGCCAGCCGGCGCTCACGGGCCAGCCGCGGGAACGTGGTGCGCTCGTGGTCGCCGCGTTCCGGCAGCAGAGCGGTGAACTCGGGGGAGAAGACGTACACGCCCGCGTTGATCTCGAACGTCGATGGCGGCGACTCTATGAAGTCGGTGATGTGCCCGAACCCGTCGGTCTGCACCGCGCCCCAGGGGAGGCGCGGGCGGGCCAGGGCGAGGGTCGCGACGGCGCCCCGCTCGGTGTGGAAGTCCGCCATGTCGCGCAGTGAGAAACGGGTCCAGATGTCGCCGTTCGTGGCGTACCAGGGCCGGTCCGGGTGCGGCAGGCGGGCGGCCGCGTGCCGCAGGCCGCCACCGCGGCCGAGCGGCTCCGTCTCGACGACGGTGGTGACGGAGAGCGGCAGGTCGGTGTTCTCCAGCCACTCCTGCAGCACCTCGGCGAGGTGGCCGCAGGAGACGACGACGTCCGTCACGCCCTCCTCGGCGAGCCAGGAGAGCTGATGGCCGATGATCGGCGTTCCCGTACCGGGGATCTCGACCATCGGCTTGGGCCGGTCGTCGGTGTACGGACGAAGCCGGGAGCCTTGCCCGCCGGCCAGGACGACGGCTTGAACGGGGCGCGACGCGGCGCTCGGATGGGTCATGAGCGCACTGTACGCGGCGCCCCGGGAGCCGGACCGTGGACCCCGGGACACGGGGTGACCCGCTGCCCGCGGGAGGGGCAGCGGGTCCGGCCGGGGGACGGCCGAGGGATCCGGCAGAGGGATCCGGCAGAGGGATCCGGCAGAGGGATCCGGCAGAGGGGTCCGGCGGAGGGGTGGTCAGGGGGCCGGCCGGAGGGCTCAGCCGTGGGCGGTGAGCACTCCCGACGCGAAGGAGGTGTCGCAGACCGGACGGGCGTAGGACTGGGCCCTGGTGGGTCCGTACCTCCGGACCGCCGCCCTGCCGAGGTCACGCGCGATCGACACGCAGTGCCGGGCCAGCGACGGGCGGTCGTTCACCGCCTGCTGGAGGTGGGTGAGGGCGACGCCCGGGTCCTCCTCGTGCAACTCGACCAGGAGCCGGTCCCGCAGCGCCTGGTGCGGGGTCCGCTCGGCGGCACGCGAGGACGCGCCGGACGAGGAGGCACGGGACGAGGACGCACCGGACACGTCGGTGTCGGCGGCGGCGAGGGCCGGACCCGAGGGGCTCCCCGACCAGTTGACCCCGGCGACCGCAAGGGTTCCGGAGAACACCAGGACGACGGGCAGGACGAAGGCGAGGGTGCGGCCGACCCGGCGGGCGGGGCCCCGGCCGCGTCGCGTCTGAGGGGTAGTGGAGTGCTTCACGCGTGTGAGAGTAGCGTCCGGTAATGGGGTGAAGACATTCAGTCACCGGTACGGGTGACGTAGTGAGGGAGATTTCCGGGTAACGCGTTGACGAACCCTGATCGAAAGGGCCGCTATGTCTGGGTATTTATCGACAATGAGGGTGCAACGCAGAGGGCCCCGCGGCGAACTGCGGGGCCCTCTTCATCAACTCGGGTGAATCACCCGGGCCGTCGCGTTCCGGAGGCGACGACGCCCGGCTCAGTCGGACAGGCGCGCACCGGACGACGTCGAGAACACGTGGGTCTCGCCGCCCCGCGGCACGACGTGCAGCGTGCTGCCCTTCTCCGGCACGTTGCGGCCGCCGACGCGGACGACGAGGTCCTTGGACTCGCCGCCGACCTCGGCCGTGCCGTACACGAACGCGTCGGAGCCCAGCTCCTCCACCACGTTGACGGTGACCGCGAGACCCTGGTCGGACTCGGCACCGGCCACGTCGAAGTGCTCGGGGCGGACGCCGACGGTAACGGTCTTGTCGGTGGCGGCGGCCAGCGCGTCGCGGTCCACCGGGACCACCGAGTTGCCGAACTTCACGCCGCCGTCGGTGATCGGCACCTCGACGAGGTTCATCGCGGGGGAGCCGATGAAGCCGGCCACGAAGAGGTTGGCGGGCCGGTCGTACATGTTGCGCGGCGTGTCGACCTGCTGGAGCAGACCGTCCTTGAGGACCGCCACCCGGTCACCCATGGTCAGGGCCTCGACCTGGTCGTGGGTGACGTAGACGGTGGTGATGCCCAGGCGGCGCTGGAGCGAGGCGATCTGCGTACGGGTGGACACGCGGAGCTTGGCGTCCAGGTTGGACAGCGGCTCGTCCATGAGGAACACCTGCGGCTCGCGCACGATGGCGCGGCCCATGGCGACCCGCTGGCGCTGACCGCCGGAGAGCGCCTTCGGCTTGCGGTCCAGGTACTCCGTCAGGTCGAGGATCTTCGCGGCCTCCTCGACCTTCTGCCGGATCTCCGCCTTGTTGACGCCGGCGATCTTGAGCGCGAAGCCCATGTTGTCGGCGACCGTCATGTGCGGGTACAGCGCGTAGTTCTGGAACACCATGGCGATGTCCCGGTCCTTCGGCGGCAGGTGCGTGACGTCGCGGTCGCCGATGCGGATGGCGCCGCCGTTGACGTCCTCGAGCCCCGCGAGCATGCGGAGCGAGGTGGACTTGCCGCAGCCGGACGGACCGACCAGGACGAGGAACTCCCCGTCGGCGATGTCGATCTCCAGCGCGTCGACGGCGGGCTTGGTCGAACCGGGGTAGATCCGGGTCGCCTTGTCGAACGTGACAGTGGCCATGGTGAAGGGCCCCCTTCTACCGGCAGGAACGTGCCGGACGATCCGAGTAGGAAGGTGGTGCCACGACGGGATGTTCCGTTGTGGTTCCGTGTGGTGCAGTCCACGCGGGTGAACTGGCACAGGACGGTACCCGGCGTTCACCTGGTCTGTCAGTACCCGAGACCCTGTGAACTTCGCGGAAACTCTTCGGAGGCCGCCCCTCACCGCCCTTCGTCGCGCCTCACCGCCGCTCCCCGTCCCCGCCGTCCTCGCCCGCGTACCGCTCGGCGAGGACGGCGGGGACGG
>NZ_LIRG01000765.1 GCF_001419695.1 Streptomyces prasinopilosus | reverse complement strand
GGGGGTGGGTCAGTCGACGCCGAGGTAGGCGTTGCGGACGGATTCGTCGTGGAGGAGGTCCTGTCCGGTTCCGGAGAGGACGATTTTGCCGATTTCCATGACGTGGGCCTGGTCGGCGAGGGAGAGCGCTGCCTGGGCGTTCTGTTCGACGAGGAGGATGGTGGTGCCCTGGGCCTTGAGTTCGGAGATGGTGGCCATGATTTTCTGCATCATGATCGGTGAGAGGCCCATGGAGGGTTCGTCGAGCATGAGGAGTTTGGGCTGGGACATGAGGGCTCTGCCCATGGCGAGCATTTGCTGTTCTCCGCCGGAGAGGGTTCCGGCTGCCTGCTTGCGGCGTTCTCCGAGGATGGGGAAGCGGTCGTAGGCTTTCTGGATGTCTTTTTCGATGCCTGGTTTGTCGTTGCGGAGGAAGGCGCCGAGGCGGAGGTTGTCCTCGATGGTCATGCGGGGGAAGATGTGGCGGCCTTCGGGGGAGTGGGCGAGGCCGTGGGCGACGATTTGGTGGGCGGGGGTTTTCTTGAGGGATTTGCCGTTGAATTTGACTTGGCCGCCGACGGGCTTGAGGAGGCCGGAGAGGGTGCGGAGGGTGGTGGTTTTGCCTGCGCCGTTGGTGCCGATGAGGGTGACGATTTCGCCGGCTTCGACCTTGAAGGAGATGCCTTTGACGGCTTCGATCTTGCCGTAGGCGACCTTGAGGTCTTCGACTTCGAGGAGTGCGGTCATCGGTCGTTCTCCTTGCCGGGTGTTGCGTCCTTGCCGGGGGTGGGGTCCGTGGTGGTCCCGGTGGTCGCGGTGGTTCCGGCAGTGGTGTCGGCGTCGGCGGTGTCGGCGGTGTCGGCCGCCGCGGCTTCGGCGGCGGCTTCGGCGGCCTCGACTTCGGCCACTTCTTCGGCGCCGGGGTCGTCGGCGAGGGGTTCTCCGAGGTAGGCGGCGATGACGCGTTCGTCGTTCTGGACGGTGGTGGCGTCGCCCTCGATGAGTTTCTGTCCCTGGACGAGGACGGCTACGCGGTCGCAGAGGTTCATGATGAACCGCATGTCGTGCTCGATGACGAGGATGGCGATGCCCATGTCCCGGATGGCGAAGATGAGTTCTTCGGTGGCGCGGGTTTCCTGGGGGTTCATGCCGGCGGTGGGTTCGTCGAGGAGCAGGAGGCCGGGTTCGCTGGCGAGGGCGCGGGCGATTTCGAGTTTGCGTTGTTCGCCGTAGGGGAGGTTGCGGGAGAGGTGTTCGGCTTTGTCGGCGAGGCCGATGAACTCGAGGAGTTCCATGGCGCGTTCGCGGGATGTGGCTTCGGCCTTGTGGAAGCCGGGGCCGCGGAGGAGGGCGGACCAGAGTCCTTCTTTGGTGCGGGTGTGGCGGCCGACGAGGACGTTTTCCAGGACGGTCATGTTGCTGAAGAGGCGGATGTTCTGGAAGGTGCGGGCGATGCCGGCTGCGGTGACCTTGAAGGATTTGGGGGGCAGGACGCGGTTCTTGTAGCGGACTTCGCCTTCGGTGGGTATGTAGAGGCCGGTGAGGCAGTTGAAGAAGGTGGTCTTGCCGGCTCCGTTGGGTCCGATGAGGCCGACGATCTCGCCGCTGTTGACGGTGAGGTCGACGTCGCGGACGGCGGTGAGGCCGCCGAAGCGCATGGTGACGCCGCGGGCGTCGAGGACGGTTTCGCCGGGGGTGGGGGTGCCTGGGGCGGTGTCCTTGGTGGTGGTGTGGGTGGTCATGTGTCAGGCCCCTGTCTTGCTCAGGACTGCGGGCGCGTCGTCCTCTGTGTGGAATTCCAGTTGGCGGCGGCGGTTGGGGATGAGTCCTTCGGGGCGGAAGCGCATGATGAGGACGAGCGCGAGTCCGAAGGCGAGGAGTTGGTAGTCGCCGAGGAACTGGAGTTTGTTGGGGATGAGGAAGAGGAGTGCGGCGCCGATGAGGGGGCCGGCGATGGTGCCCATGCCGCCGAGGACGACTGCGGCGAGGAGGAAGGCGGAGTTGGGTGGGGTGGTGCCGGCGAAGAGGTATTGCTCGGGTGTGACGGTGTAGGTGACGTGGGCCTGGACGGTGCCGGCGAGGCCGGCGAGGGTGGCGCCGAGGGCGAAGGCGATGAGTTTGACGCGGAAGCCGTTGATGCCCATGGCGAGGGCGGCGGTTTCGTCTTCGCGGATGGCGACCCAGGCGCGGCCGATGCGGGAGTCGCTGCTGCGTCGGAAGACGAGGACGACGACCGCGGTGATGGCGAGCATGAGGAAGAAGTAGTTGGCGAATCGGCCGATGGTGAAGCCGGCGATGTCGTGGGGGGCGCCGAAGTCGAAGCCGAGGATGGTGAGGTCGGGGATGGAGGAGATGCCGTTGGAGCCGTTGGTGAGGTCGGGTCCTGAGGTGCCGTCGAGGTTGTTGACGGCGATGCGGAAGATCTCGCCGAAGCCGAGGGTGACGATGGCGAGGTAGTCGCCGCGGAGGCGGAGGGTGGGGGCGCCGATGAGGACGCCGAAGATGAGGGAGGCGACGGCTCCGACGAGGACGGCTGCCCAGAAGGGGAAGTGGACGCCGAAGGGGGAGCTGGGGGAGCCGGAGACGAGGGAGGCGGCGTAGGCGCCGACGCCGAGGAAGGCGACGTAGCCGAGGTCGAGGAGTCCGGCGAGGCCGACGACGATGTTCAGGCCGAGGGCGACGGTGGCGAAGATGAGGATGTAGACGCCGAGGGTGGCGTACTGGTCGTCGGTCTGGGTGAAGGGGAAGCAGGCCGCGGCGATGAAGGCGCCGCAGACGGTGATGTTCTGGTGGCGGGCGGTGATGTGGGAGGCCTGGGCGATGAGTCCGGCCTTGTTGAGTGCGGCGAAGCCGAAGCCGGCGGTGATGAGGAAGCCGACGAAGAGTTCGTCGTACTCGGTGCCGATGCCGTAGGTGAAGATGACGAGGGCGAGGGCGAGGATGCCGACGATGATGAGGATCTCGGCGTAGGAGGACAGGGGGGGTACGGCGCGTGGGGTGCCGGAGGTGAAGGCGGCCTTGACGGTCTGCCAGGTGTGGCCGGTGTTGTGCCGGAAGCGTGCCCAGCCGGTTTCGTCGGGGTCGATGGGGTCGGGTTCGGGGCGTTCGAAGGGGAGGGCGAGCGCGCCGAGGAGGGCGAGGAGGGTGGCCGCGGCCGCGAGGTAGCCGCCGGGTTCGAGGTTGACGAGGCCGCCGAGTTCGAGGCTGATGGCGAGGACGGTGTACCAGGTGGTGGTGAAGGCGGCGAGTGCGGCGAGTTTGATGGCGGCGTCGGCGCCGGCGGGGGTGAGCCAGCGCAGGCCGCGGACGCCGTGGGAGGAGAGGGCGAGGAGGGTGGTGAGGGCGCCGGCGACGAGGACGAGGACCTGGAGTCCGCCGGGATAGCCGTAGTAGGTGAGGTCGCCGGGGAAGTCGGAGGTCCAGGTCCAGGCGAGGAAGGTGGAGACGACGGTGAGGGCGCCGCCGGCGGTGGCGCCCTCACCGTCGTCTC
>NZ_LIRG01000764.1 GCF_001419695.1 Streptomyces prasinopilosus | reverse complement strand
CGCGCCCCGCAGCCGGCGCAGCACCCCTCCGCGGAGGCGCGGTCCGAGCAGCACGGCCCGCAGATCACTCCCGGAGACGTCGCCCGCAAGGGCAGGGAGAAGCGTTTCGGCCACAACTGACGCCCGCGCGGCGGGCCCTCGGGCCCCGCGCACGGCACGCGCAGAGGGGTGCCCCCGTCACCGGGCGCACCCCTCTCGGCCGTCGTCCCTCCGGCCCCGGGCCCGTCGTCGGCCCGCGTCCGCCGGCCGCCCCGGATCCTCCGGCTAGCCCGCCAGGCAGGACGGGCCGAGGAGGACCTTGAGGTCGCCGAACAGGGCGGGGTCCGGCTTCACCCGGTGCCGGTCCAGGCGCAGCACCGTCGTCTTCGTGGGCCCCTGGAGCCTGATGCGGACCTCGCTGTCGCCCTTGTGGTGGCCGAGGATCTCGCCGAGCCGGCTGACCATCGGCGGGGTGACCCTGGTCGCCGGGATGGTGAGCACGACGGGCGCGTTGGTGCCCGCGTTGGACAGGTCGGGCACCTGCAGCTCCATGGCGACCAGCCGCGGCACGTCCTCGCGCTTGTCGAGCCGGCCCTTGACGAACACCACGGCGTCCTCGACGAGCTGGGTCGAGACGAGCTGGTACGTCGCCGGGAAGAACATGCACTCCAGGGAGCCCGCGAGGTCCTCCACGGTGGCGATCGCCCAGGCGTTGCCCTGCTTGGTCATCTTGCGCTGGAGGCCGGAGATGATGCCGCCGATGGTGACCACCGCGCCGTCGCCGAAGTCGCCGCCGGTGAGCTGGGAGATGCCCGCGTCGGCCTTGTCGGACAGGACGTGCTCCAGGCCGAACAGCGGGTGGTCGGAGACGTACAGTCCGAGCATCTCCCGCTCCTGCGCGAGCAGGTAGGTCTTGTCCCACTCGTCGTCGGTGAAGGTGACGTCGAGGCCGAAGCCGGGCTCGCTGGTCTCCTCCTCGCCCATCCCGCCGAAGAGGTCGAACTGTCCCTCGGCCTCCTTGCGCTTGACCGCGACCACGTTGTCGATCATCGGCTCGTACTGGGCGGTGAGGCCCTTGCGGGTGTGCCCCAGGGAGTCGAAGGCGCCCGCCTTGATCAGCGACTCGGTGGTCCGCTTGTTGCAGACGACCGCCTCGACCTTGTCGAGGTAGTCCGGGAAGGAGGCGTACTTCCCCTTGGCCTTGCGGCTCCTGATGATCGACTCGACGACGTTGGTGCCGACGTTGCGGACCGCGGACAGGCCGAAGAGGATCACGTCGTCGCCCTGCGCGGCGAAGTTCGACTCGGACTCGTTGACGTTCGGCGGGAGCACCTTGATGCCCATGCGGCGGCACTCGTTGAGGTAGACGGCCGACTTGTCCTTGTCGTCCTTGACCGAGGTGAGCAGCGCGGCCATGTACTCGGCCGGGTAGTTCGCCTTGAGGTACCCGGTCCAGTACGACACGAGTCCGTACGCGGCGGAGTGGGCCTTGTTGAACGCGTAGCCGGCGAACGGGACCAGCACGTCCCACAGCGCCTGGATCGCCTCGTCGCTGTAGCCGTTCTTGCGGGCGCCGGCCTGGAAGAGGACGAAGTTCTTCGCCAGTTCGTCGGGCTTCTTCTTGCCCATCACGCGGCGGAGGATGTCGGCCTCGCCGAGCGAGTAGCCCGCGATGATCTGGGCGGCCTTCTGCACCTGCTCCTGGTAGACGATCAGGCCGTAGGTGACCGACAGCACCTCCCGGAGCGGCTCCTCCAGTTCCTTGTGGATCGGGGTGATCTCCTGGCGGCCGTTCTTGCGCTCCGCGTAGTTGATGTGCGAGTTCATGCCCATCGGGCCCGGCCGGTAGAGGGCCGAGACGGCGGAGATGTCCTCGAAGTTGTCGGGCTGCATCTGGCGGAGCAGCGAGCGCATCGGACCGCCGTCGAACTGGAAGACGCCGAGGGTGTCACCGCGGCAGAGCAGTTCGAAGGTCTTGGGGTCGTCCAGCGGGAGGGAGAGCATCTCCAGGTCGACGCCCTTGTTGGCCTTCACCATCTTGATGGCGTCGTCCATGATCGTGAGGTTGCGCAGGCCCAGGAAGTCCATCTTCAGCAGGCCCAGCGACTCGCACTGGGGGTAGTCCCACTGCGTGATGGTCACGCCGTCGGTGTGCCGGGTCCAGAGCGGGGCGTGGTCGACGATGGGTTCGCTGGACATGATCACGCCGGCGGCGTGCACGCCCATCTGCCGCACGAGGCCCTCGACGCCCTTGGCGGTGTCGATGACCTTCTTCACGTCCGGCTCGTTCTCGTACATCGCGCGGATCTCGCCGGCCTCGTTGTAGCGCGGGTGCGAGGGGTTGGTGATGCCGTCGAGGTCGATGCCCTTGCCGAGGACGTCGGCGGGCATGGCCTTGGTGAGCCGGTCGCCCATGGCGTAGGGGTAGCCCAGGACGCGCGCGGAGTCCTTGATGGCGTTCTTCGCCTTGATCTTGCCGTAGGTGCCGATCATGGCGACCTTGTCGGCGCCGTACTTCTCGGTGACGTACCGGATCACCTCGACGCGCCGGCGCTCGTCGAAGTCGATGTCGACGTCGGGCATGGAGACGCGCTCGGGGTTGAGGAACCGCTCGAAGATCAGGCCGTGCGGGATCGGGTCGAGGTCGGTGATGCCCATGGCGTAGGCGACGATCGAACCGGCCGCGGAGCCCCGGCCGGGGCCGACCGCGATGCCCTGCTTCTTGGCCCACATGATGAAGTCGGCGACCACGAGGAAGTAGCCGGGGAAGCCCATCGAGATGATGGTGTCCATCTCGTACTCGACCTGCTTCATGCGGTCGTCCGGGATGCCGTCCGGGAAGCGGCGGTGCATGCCCCGCATGGTCTCCTCGCGGAACCAGCTGACCTCGGTGTAGCCCTCGGGGATGTCGAACCTGGGCATGAGGTCGCGCTTCTCGAACATGCCCGTGGTGTCGACCATGTCGGCGATCAGCCGGGTGTTGGCGCAGCCCTCCTGCCAGGCGTCGGAGGAGTCGATGGCGTACATCTCGTCGGTGGACTTGAGGTAGTAGCCGGTGCCGTCGAACCGGAAGCGGTCGGGGTCGGAGAGGTTCTTGCCGGTCTGGATGCACAGCAGCGCGTCGTGGGCGGTCGCCTCGTGCGCGTACGTGTAGTGCGAGTCGTTGGTGACCAGGGGCGGGATGCCGAGCTTCTTGCCGATCCTCAGCAGGTCCTCGCGGACCCGGTGCTCGATGTCGATGCCGTGGTCCATCAGCTCCAGGAAGTACCGGTCCTTGCCGAAGATGTCCTGGTAGTCGGCGGCCGCCTTGAGCGCCTCGTCGAAGTGGCCGAGGCGCAGCCGGGTCTGGACCTCGCCGGAGGGGCAGCCGGTGGAGGCGACCAGCCCGGTGGACCACTGGGAGATGGTCTCCTTGTCCATCCGGGGCCACTTCTGCAGCCAGCCCTCCGCGTACGCGTCGGAGGAGAGCCGGAAGAGGTTGTGCAGGCCCGTCTTGTCGACCGCCCAGATCGTCTTGTGGGTGTAACCGCCCGAACCGGAGACGTCGTCCCGCTTCTGGTGCGGCTGGCCCCACTGGATCTTGCGCTTGGTGCGCCGCGACTCGGGGGCGACGTAGGCCTCGATCCCGATGATCGGGGTGACTCCGGCCTTCTGCGCGCTGTGGAAGAAGTCGTACGCGCCGTGCAGGTTGCCGTGGTCGGACATGGCGATGTGGCTCATGCCCATCTCGTTGCAGGCGTCGAACATGTCCTTCAGCCGCGCGGCACCGTCCAGCAGGGAGTACTGGGTGTGGACGTGCAGGTGCGTGAACGGCGTCTTCGACACGGTTCGGCCTCCAGTGGCGGGGATCGGACGGAGAGGGTGGCTGCGGCGCGGAGCGCCTGGTCGGGGGTGGCGGACGGGGACGGGCGGACCACCGGTCACGGGCCGGCGGGCGGTCCGGTGGTCAGCGTCGAAGTCTATGCCCCGGCGCTGACACGCGCGGGCCCGCGGCACGTACCTTCGGGCGGGCGGCACGGGCACTCCCGTGACGCGCCGCACGTTGGAGCGGGGGACGGATCCGCCGTCCCAAAATATCCCGTACCAGGAGGCACTCAGCGATGCCGGTCCCGCAGCTCGACGACGAGCACCGCGGCGAGGAGATACTCGCCGTTCTCGACACCGCCTTCGGTGAACTCCTGGCCGCCGACCCCGCCGCCTTCCGGGTGAAGTTCCGGAAGATGGCGGCCTCGGCGTTCGCGTTCTACCGGGGCACGGCGTGTCTCTTCTACCACGACCTGGACGCCGAGCACGCCGGGCGGGGCGGCGGGAGGACGTACAGCGGGCCGTACCTGGACGACCGGACGTCGCGGGTGTGGATCCACGGCGATCTGCACGCGGAGAACTTCGGCACGTACATGGACTCCAACGGCCGGCTGGTCTTCAACGTCAACGACTTCGACGAGGCCTACGTCGGTCCCTTCACCTGGGACCTCAAGCGCTTCGCCGCCTCCATGGCGCTGATCGGCTACGCGAAGGCGCTCGGCGACGAGCAGATCACCGGACTGGTGCGGATCTACACGGCCGCCTACCGGGAGCGGATCCGCGCCCTGGCGACCGGCGCGAAGAACGACGAGGTGCCGCCGTTCACGCTGGACACCGCGCAGGGCCCGCTGCTCGACGCGCTGCGCGACGCCCGCTCGCTGACCCGGTTCGGACTGCTGGACTCGATGACCGTCATCCGTGACTTCGAGCGCCGCTTCGCCTCCGGCGGCGGGGCGGTCGAGCTCGACGCCGCCACCCGCTACAAGGTCCTCGCCGCCTTCGACGGCTACCTGGAGACGCTGCCGGACTCCTCGCTGGCCCGTCCGGACTCCTACCGGGTGAAGGACGTCGTGGGCCGCCGGGGCGTGGGCATCGGCTCGGCCGGGCTGCCGTCGTACAACATCCTGCTGGAGGGGCACAGCGACGCCCTGGAGAACGACGTCGTGATCTACGTCAAGCAGGGCCAGACCCCGGCCGTCTCCCGGCACGTCACCGACCGGGCGATCCGGGACTACTTCCGGCACGAGGGCCACCGCACGGTGATCTCCCAGCGCGCCCTGCAGGCCCACGCCGACCCGTGGCTGGGCTGGACCGAGCTGGACGGCGCGGGGCAGCTGGTCGCGGAGGTCTCGCCGTACGCGGTGGACCTGGACTGGGGCGACATCGACGAGCCGGAGGAGATGGCCCAGGTCGTCGCCGACCTGGGCCGGGCCACCGCCACGATGCACGCGGCGGCGGACGACACGTCCGGCGAGTCCCTGGTGCCCTTCTCCACCGAGCGCGCCATCGACGCGGCGATCGCGGCCGACGAGGAGGGGCTGGAGCCCCTGCTGGTCGACTTCGCGCACAGGTACGGCGCCCGGGCGCGCGGCGACCACCAGATCTTCCTGGACCTGTTCCGCAACGGCAGGATCCCGGGCCTGTGACCTCCCCGGCGCCCAGGGGCGCCGGCGGGAGGGTCCCGTCGAGGGTTTTCCCGACGACCGGAGCCCTTTAGGGATCCCTTACCGGAGCGCATGACAGACTCGGCCCCACCATGGACATATCCGGAGCCCCGTTCAGAGCCGTGCGCGCGGCGCTGTTCACGACCGTGGTCGTGACCCTCAGCACCGCGTCGCACGTGCTGCTGTCCGGGGCTCCGCTGCCGCTGAGCACGGTGGCGGTGATCGCCGCCGCCGTGTTCGCCCTGGCGTACGCCCTCGCGGGCCGGCAGCGCTCCTTCGGGCGGATCGCCGCCCTGCTGATCCCGCTGGAGCTGGCCGCCGACACCGTCTTCACCACCGGCCAGCACGTCTGCTACGGCCGGATGGGCGGACCGGTCACGGGCCCGCTGCGCTCGGTCGGCTTCGACGTGCTGTGCGGCCAGGGCGACGGCGTGGGCGCCTCGCTGACCCGGGTGGCCGGCCCCGCGGTCCACGGCGGCGACCGGTTCGCCGGGCTGCTCGCCCAGGCCGGCCCGGCCACCTCGTGGCTGCTGCTCGGCGCGCACGTCGGCATCGGCCTGGGCGCCGCCGCCTGGCTGCACCGCGGCGAGCGGGCCCTGGCCCGGCTGCTGGGCGCGGCGACGGCGACCACGTTCCGGCCGCTGCTGCTGGCGGTCGCCGCGGTGACCGTGCGCCGCGCCCCGAAGGTCCGCCGGCCGGCCCGCCCGGACCACCGGACCACCACGGCCGTGGACCGGATCCTCGTGCACTTCCTGGGACGGCGTGGACCGCCGTGCTCCACCGCCCTCGCCTGAGCCGGCTCGGCCCCTCAGGCGCCGGCACCGTGTCCGAGCACCCGCAGTCCCCCCTACACATCCCGCACACACCCCGTGCGCGTCCCCAGTGGAGAGCATCACCATGAGCAAGCGGAACAGCCAGGCGGCGAAGACGGCGGCCCGTGAGCGCCTGCGCGTCGAGCGCGAGCGCGAGGCCAAGAAGGCCAAGGTCAAGCGCCAGCTGATCGTCGCCGGTTCGATCGTCGGCGTCCTCGCGATAGCCGCCGGCATCGGTTACACGATCATGCAGGCCAACAAGCCCGGCGCGTGGGAGGCCGCGGCGGACGCGAAGCTCGTCAAGCCGGCCAACTCCAGCGGCGAGAACGGCACCACCGTCGTCATCGGCAAGGCCGGTGCGAAGAAGACCCTGGAGCTGTACGAGGACCCGCGCTGCCCGATCTGCGCCACGTTCGAGCAGGGCGTCGGCGAGACGATCGAGAAGGACGTCGCGGACGGCAAGTACAAGGTCCAGTTCATCGGCGCCGCGTTCCTCGACCGCAACCTGACCGGCGAGGGCTCCAAGAACGCCCTGAGCGCCCTGGGTGCCGCGCTGGACGTCGGCCCGGAGGCGTTCCTCGCCTACAAGTCCGCGCTCTACTCGGCCGAGTTCCACCCCGAGGAGAGCCAGGACAAGTTCAAGGACGACTCCTACCTGATCAAGGTGGCGGACTCCGTCGAGGAACTGAAGGGCAACAAGAAGTTCCAGACGGCCGTGGAGAACGGCACCTACGACAGGTGGGCTCTGGAGATGGCCGAGAAGTTCGACGGCAGCGACGTCCAGGGCACCCCCACGCTGAAGATGGACGGCGAGAAGCTCACCGGGTCGGACGGGCAGAACGCGCCGATGACGGCCCCCGAGTTCACGGCCGCGGTCGAGAAGGCCCTCAAGTCCTGATCCGGGAACCCCGTCCGGCCCCCGGATCCGGGGGCGCGCGGCCGGGATCCGGTCACGGCCGGCCGACGGCACGCTGAAGAGCGGGCGAACTTCGGTGAGTTCGCCCGCTCTGGCATGTACTTGTCACTACGCTGAGCGGTTGTGACCACTCGACACAGATCACCCGAGAGCCGCGTCTCCGCCACCGCGGACGCCACCGTCTTGGCCCCCCGCCGCCGTTCGGTCGTCAAGGCGGCCGCCGCGACCGCGGTCCTCGCCGCACCGCTCACCGCCGCGCCGCCCGCCCGTGCCGCCGCCACCGCGACCCCCGTCTTCCTGCACGGGGTGGCCTCCGGCGACCCGCTGCCGGACGGCGTCCTGCTGTGGACGCGCGTGACGCCGGCGCCGGAGGCGACACCGGGCTCGGGGCTCGGTCCCGACACCGAGGTCGGCTGGACCGTCGCTCGCGACAAGGCGTTCACCAGCGTCGTCGCGAAGGGGTCGATCCGGGTCACCGCGGCCACCGACCACACCGTCAAGGCCGACGTCCGCGGCCTCGCGCCGGCCACCGACTACTGGTTCCGCTTCTCCGCCGGCGGCACCGACTCCCCCGTCGGCCGCACCCGCACCGCCCCGGCCGCCGACGCCGCCGTGACCGGTCTGCGCTTCGGCGTGGTCTCCTGCTCCAACTGGGAGGCCGGCCACTTCTCGTCGTACCGCCACCTCGCGGCCCGCGGCGACCTCGACGCCTGGCTGCACCTCGGCGACTACGTCTACGAGTACGGCTCCGGCGAGTACGGCACGCGCGGCCGGACCGTCCGCGCGCACGCGCCCGCCCACGAGACCGTCACCCTGGCCGACTACCGCCTGAGGCACGCGACGTACAAGACCGACCCCGACCTCCAGGCCCTGCACGCCAAGGCGCCGGTCGTCGCGATCTGGGACGACCACGAGATCGCCAACGACACCTGGTCCGGCGGCGCCGGGAACCACACCGAGGGCGCGGAGGGCACCTGGGCCGCCCGCCAGGCCGCCGCCAAGCGCGCCTACTTCGAGTGGATGCCGGTGCGTCCCGCGATCGCCGGCACCACCTACCGGCGGCTGCGCTTCGGCAGGCTCGCCGACCTCTCCCTGCTGGACCTGCGCTCCTTCCGCTCCCAGCAGGTCTCCACCGGCGACGGCGCGGTGGACGACCCGGACCGCACGCTCACCGGCCGCGCCCAGCTCGACTGGCTCAAGTCGGGACTGTCGGCGTCCGACACCGCCTGGCGGCTGGTCGGCACCTCGGTGATGATCTCGCCGCTCGCGATCGGCTCGCTCCCGGCGCACCTGCTGAAGCCGGTCGCCGAGCTGCTCGGCCTGCCGCGGGAGGGCCTCGCCCTCAACACCGACCAGTGGGACGGCTACACCGACGACCGCCGGGAACTCCTCACCCACCTGCGGACGAACGCGATCCGCAACACGGTCTTCCTCACCGGCGACATCCACATGGCGTGGGCCAACGACGTGCCGGTGAACGCGGGCACCTACCCGGCCTCCGGCTCGGCGGCCGCCGAGTTCGTCGTGACCTCGGTCACCTCGGACAACCTCGACGACATCGTCAGGGTCCCCGAGGGCACCGTCTCCGCGGTCGCCTCCCCGCTGATCAGGGCCGCCAACCGGCACGTCCACTGGGTCGACACCGACCGCCACGGCTACGGCGTGCTGGACATCACCCCCGAGCGGGCGCAGATGGACTACTACGTGGTGTCCAGCCGCACCGACCCGGGCGCCACCTCCAGGTGGGCGCGCTC
>NZ_LIRG01000763.1 GCF_001419695.1 Streptomyces prasinopilosus | reverse complement strand
CGCTGACAGGGTGCCGTCCGCCGGCCGGGGCGCGTGTTCGTTCGTACGGAAAGTGATCGCGTGGTTACGTGACGCGCGTGCTCGAGGAATCTTTTCTCCATCTTTCCGATCGTTCTCCGGCAGACGGGGCGGTGTCCGTGTGGCCCGCCTGGGAGGTGCGGGAGGGCGGGCACGCGACGCGCTGGTTCCACGTGCGGCTCGTCTTCGCGGACGGGGCGGGCGTCGAGGCGCTCGCCCTGGTGTCCGGGCTCTGCGTCTGCGTCGAGGACGTACGGGCCCGGCCCGCGCTGTCGCTCGAGGACCTGGCGCTGTTCGCGGACTGGATCGAGGGGCCGCTCGCACGGGCGTGCGGCGCCGAGGACGGGACGGGCCCCGGCGACGGGACGGCGGACGACGGGCCTGACGCCGGGGACCGGGACGCCGCGTGCGCCCCGGCCGTCGATGTCGAACCGGTCCCCGGTGCCGAGCCGGCCGCCGGCGGGCCGGACGCCGGGGGCGGCTCCGCCGTCCGGGTCCGGCGGCCCGGCGCGGGGGAGCGCCGAAGCCGTGCGGTCCGGCCGCGGGAGCCGGTGGGCAGGCGCCTCGTGGCGCGGGAGTACCGGGCGGCCCAGGAGGAGGGTGTGGACCCGGTGCTCGCCGTGATGTGCGCGACCGGATACAGCCGGCGCGGGGCGCTCAGGGTCATCGGACGGGCACGCGACGCGGGCCTGCTGACTCCGCGTCACGCCCGGCGGACGTCAGAGCAGTGAGCGCATCCGGGTGATCTCGCTCGTCTGCTGGGCGACCACGTCGTCGGCCATCTCCTCGACCTGGATGTTGTTGCCCTGGGCCTTCACCTCCGTGGCCATGGTGATCGCCCCTTCGTGATGGGTGATCATCAGCGTGAGGAAGAGCTGGTCGAAGGCCTTCCCCTCGGCCGCGCGCAGGTTCGCGAGCTGGGCCGGGGTCGCCATCCCGGGCATCGTCGCGTGGTCGTGTCCGTGGTCGCGTCCGCCGGCCTTCCCGGACCTGCCGTGCTTCGCCAGCCAGCCCTCCATCATCTTGATCTCCGGCTTCTGGGACGCGGCGATCCGCTCGGCCAGCTTGACGATCTT
Source organism: Streptomyces prasinopilosus (assembly GCF_001419695.1). GTDB lineage: Bacteria > Actinomycetota > Actinomycetes > Streptomycetales > Streptomycetaceae > Streptomyces > Streptomyces prasinopilosus. The sequence continues at coordinate 2,953 of NZ_LIRG01000763.1, read as the reverse complement.
CGCCGACTCGGCGCGGTCCGCGACGAGTCCGGTCATCTCCACGGCCTGCGAGTGATGTTCGATCATCATGCGGGTGTAGGAGACGTCCGCGGAGTTGGGGGAGTCGTCCTCGACGCGCCGCTCCGCCGCCTCCTCGGCCGACAGGGTCCGGTTCGGCCCTCCGGGCTCGCCCGGCGCGATCACCGAGGGGCCGCCTCCCGAGGCCGGCCCGGCGTCGTCGGTACCGGAGTCGCAGCCCGTGAGCCCGAGTGCGGCCAGGGCGATCAGCCCGGTCGCGACGACGGACGCGCGTGACGCACGGCGGTGGAACACGGGACCTCCTGGGGCAGGGGGTACCCCCTCCGGGGGAGGGTGGCACGACACCTCGTGAGTGCTGACGACTGTCCTAGCACGCTTCCGCGCGGCAGTGATCGGAAAACTTCGTTGCGAGTGTGTTGCCCACTGTTGATATGCCCATGCTCAGGACCATACTGCCGGAGCAGAGCCCGTTCCGAGCCGAACGGGACAAGGGAGGAAAACAGTGATCCTGTTGAATGTTCCCCGAACCCGGCGCAGACGCCTGGGAGTTGCCGCAGCGGCCGGCGGGCTGCTGGCCGCGCTCCTGACCGCCGCACCGGCCGCGGCGACCCCCGACCCCGGGGACGCGCCCCCCGCTCCGAAGGAGATGTCGAGGAGCGCGCAGGCCGAGGCGCGCGAGGCCATCGAGCAGGGCGAGATACCCGCCCAGGACGAGATCGTCCACTCCGCCAACATCCGCCATGTCGCGCACGTCCCCAAGGACGCGCTGACCGGCACCAACTCGGACCTGGCCTTCCAGGGCCGGTACGCCTTCGCCGGGAACTACGACGGTTTCACCGTCTACGACATCAGCAACCCGAAGTCGCCGAAGACGGTGTCCCAGGTGCTGTGCCCCGGCTCCCAGAACGACATCTCCGTCTCCGGCGACCTGCTGTTCCTCTCCACCGACTCCTCGCGCAGCGACGACAGCTGCAACAGCACCACGCAGCCGGTGACCGAGAAGTCCTCGTGGGAGGGCATGAAGGTCTTCGACATCAGCGACAAGCGCAACCCGCGCTACGTCGCCGCCGTCGAGACCGCCTGCGGCTCGCACACCCACACGATGGTCCCCGAGGGCAAGAACGTCTACCTCTACGTCTCCTCGTACTCGCCGAACGCCGCCTACCCCGACTGTCAGCCGCCGCACGACGGCATCTCCGTCATCAAGGTGCCGCGCAAGGCCCCGCACAAGGCGGCCGTGGTCGGATTCCCGGTGCTGTTCCCCGGCGAGGGCCCCGACGGCGGCGGCAACCCGGGCGGACCCACCAACCCAGGCGTCTCCAAGACCACGGGCTGCCACGACATCACCGTGCTGCCCTCCAAGGACCTGGCCGCCGGTGCCTGCATGGGCGACGGCATCCTGTTCTCCATCAAGGACCCCGAGCGACCCAAGGTGATCGACCGGGTGCAGGACAACGTCAACTTCGCCTTCTGGCACTCCGCGACCTTCAACCAGAGGGCCGACAAGATCGTCTTCACCGACGAGCTGGGCGGCGGCGGCGCCGCCACCTGCAACGCGGAGGTCGGACCGAACCGCGGGGCGAACGGCATCTACGACGTCGTCGGCAAGGGGGACAGGAGCAAGCTCGTCTTCCGCAGCTACTACAAGATCCCCCGCCACCAGGCCGACACCGAGAACTGCGTCGCCCACAACGGCTCGCTGATCCCGGTCAAGGGCAAGGACCTGATGGTCCAGGCCTGGTACCAGGGCGGCGTCTCCGTCTGGGACTTCACCAACTCCTCGGAGCCGAAGGAGATCGCCTACTTCGAGCGGGGTCCGCTGACCACCGACCAGCTCGTCATCGGCGGTTCGTGGTCGGCGTACTACTACAACGGCTACATCTACTCGAACGACATCGCCAAGGGTTTCGACGTCCTGAAGATCGACGACCGGCGCACGGACCCGGCCCGCAAGAACCACCTGCGTGAGCTCAACGTGCAGACGCAGCCGGACTACTTCGACTGAGCGTCCGGCCCGGACCGCCGGGCGGGCACCGGGGACTCCGGTGCCGCCCCGGTCGCGAAGAACCGCGACACATCCGTCCGGTCCGGCGCGTCCGTGTCACCCGTCTCCTCCGGGCGGGCCGTTCCGCCCGGGCGGTCCGGCCCGTCCGGCCGCTCCGTCCCGCCGCAACGGCCGGACAGACCGCCCGCACCCGTCCCGCCGGGCACCTCGGTGTCCGGCGGGACACCGAGTCCCCAGTCCAGCCGGTACCGCTTGAACAACTCCTCGCGCAGCACCGCGACGGGCATCGGCACACCCGGCACCAGGGCCGAGTACACGGCGCCCATCAGCAGGGCGCGCAGCATCGGGTAGTCGCTGTCGACCCGCGTCGAGCCGTACCGGGCGACGGTGTCGCCCAGCAGTTCCGCCAGACGGCGCTGCTCGGGGCAGGGCAGGAAACCCTCGGCCTGCAGCAGCCCGGCCATGTGCTGGCGCATCAGCACGGGACGGTCCCGGGCCAGGCCCAGGATCGCGTCGATGGCCCGTGCCATCCGCTCCCGCCCGTCGTCGGTCCGCGGTTCGCGCTCCAGCGCCTCGTCGAGCGTCCGGTGCATCAGGCGGTGCACGGCGGACTGCACCAGCTGGCGCTTCCCCGGGAAGTAGTACGAGACCAGGCCCCGTGCGGAACCCGCGCGGTCGGCGATGTCGCCGAGCGTCGTCGCCTCGTATCCGCGCTCGCCCACCAGCTCCACGGCGGCCTGGAGAAGCCGCTCCTTCGAACGTCTCCGCAACTCTTCATTGACCGAGGCGCTGCGCGGGGACATGCTGTACTCCTGCGTTGACTGGTTGGCAGCCAACTATACTCAGCGCATCCGGTCGGGCCCCCGTGCGGGCCCATTCCGGGCTGCCGTCCTCCTCGGGCGGCGCGGGGGATCGCCCGAGGAGGACGGC
>NZ_LIRG01000762.1 GCF_001419695.1 Streptomyces prasinopilosus | reverse complement strand
CCCGGGCCGGGTACCTACTCCGGTGCCGAGAACCGGTGCAGGCGCAGGGCGAGTTGGATCTCCAGGGCGCGGGACGGGCTCTGCCAGTCGTCGCCGAGGAGGCGGCGGACCCGGTCCAGGCGCTGGGCCACCGTGTTCACGTGCACGTGCAGGTCGTCCTTGGTGCGGACGGGGCTCATGCCGCAGGCGAAGTACGTGTCGAGGGTGCGCAGCAGGTCGGTGCCGCGCCGTCGGTCGTACGCGACGACGGGGCCGATCGTGCGGTCGACGAAGCCCGGGATGTCCCCCTCCCCCGCCAGGAGCAGTCCGAGGAAGCCGAAGTCCTCGGCGGCGGCGCCGTCGCCGGACCGGCCGAGGACGCGCAGGGCGTCGAGGCAGCGCCGGGCCTCCGCGTAGGCCGTGGCCACGGTGTCGGGGCGGGCGGTGAGGTGTTCGACCGGGGCGGAGGCTCCGACGGTGACCGGTGCGTGGACGGCCGTGCCGAGCTGGCGGGCGGTGCGGCGGGCCAGGCCGGTGGCCGTGTCGTCGGGGCCGAGGGGCAGCAGCAGGACGGTGCCGCCGTCGCGGGCGGCGGCCAGGCCCCGGCGGGTCGCCGCGAGGTGCGACGCCGCGGCCCACAGGCGTCGGCGGGCGTCCGCCTCCTCGTCCGCGTCGGCGGCGGTGCCCTCCAGCCGGGCGGAGAGCACGGCGTGGGTCGCCTCGAGGTCGGCGTGCAGCCGGGCCGCGCGCTCGCGCATCAGGCGCGGATCCCGGTCGCGGGCGTCGAGCAGGTCGTCGAGCAGTTCGCCGCGGACGCGCTGCTCGGCCTCGGCGGCGGAGCGGCGGGCGAGGAGCAGGAGCGAGGTGACCATGGCCGCGCGTTCCAGGGTGCGCTGGTCGACGGGGTCCAGGCCGGGGTGGCCGCGCAGCACGAGGGCCCCGAGGAGTTCGTCGCCCGCGGACACGGCCGCGACCCAGTCGCGGCCGTGGCGCACCGCGTGGGCCTCCGCGCGGGACGCCTCGAGGGCTCCGGCGGGCGCGGCGGCGGCCTCGGTGAACTCGACCGTGCCGTCGAGGACCTCGGAGACGGCGGCGGCCACGTCGTGGACCCCGCCACCGCGCAGGACGAGTTCGGCGAGCCGGTCGTGGACGTCGGAAGCGCGCTCGATGACTCCGCTGCGGTCCTGGATGATCTCGTTGGCGCGCTCCAGGCCGGCGAGGGCCGAGCGGGTCTCGGCGAGCAGGTTCGCGGTGTCGATGGCGGCCGCGGCGAGCGCGGCGAAGGAGCCGAGCAGGGCGATCTGCTCCCGCTCGAAGACCCGGGCCCGCCGGTCCGCGGCGAACAGCACGCCGATGACGGTGTGCCCGAGCATGAGGGGCACACCGACGATGGCCACGAGGCCCTCGTCCCGGACGCTGGTGTCGATGGCGAGGGTGTGCTCGAAGCGGTCGTCACGGAAGTAGTCGTCGGTGACGTAGGGGCGGGCGGTCTGGGCGACCAGGCCGCCGAGCCCCTCTCCCATGCCGAGGCGCAGCTGCTGGAAGCGGGCCGCGACCGAGCCCTCGGTGACCCGCATGTAGGTGTCGCCCCGGGCCGGATCGTTCAGACTGAGGTAGGCGACGTCGGTGCCCAGCAGTGAGCGGGCGCGCTGCACGATCGCCTGGAGCACGGCGTCCAGGTCGCGCAGTCCGGCCAGGTCGTGGGCGGTCTCGAAGAGCGCGGACAGCTCGGCCTCCCGGCGGCGCCGTCCCTCCAGGTCGGAGCGGACGCGCAGGGCGAGCCTCCGGGCCTGCTCCAGGGCGGCGATCCGCTCGGGGGGCAGCCCCTCGGCACGGGCCAGGAGGACCGGCTGCTCGTAGGCCTCGACGGACGCCCCCCGGGCCAGGAGCTCCAGGAACGGCGTCTCCGCGCCGCCCTGTGCGGGACGGTCGTGCGGCTCGTGGGCGAGGCGGTCGTCGGGACGTGCCCGGTCCGGTGCTGCGGCGCCGGGGGCCGGGCGCTCGGCGGGCTGCAGGTGATCGCGGGACATGGTCACAGGATTCCTCATGCCACGGCCGCCCCGGCAGGCCTGTGGACAACCCGGCGGGCCGGGGGGCCGTGGGCCTGTGGACGGCAGGGCCGGGCAGGCACCGGGTGACGTCCGGCACGGGTTCCCGGGCTGGGGCGGCGGTGGCTCCACCGCCGGCGCCGGCCCC